>DATNPK010000089.1 GCA_036703275.1 Coleofasciculaceae cyanobacterium
AAATGGATTTAACTTCAACCAGTCGGTAATGGACTCACAAGGACGTGTAGTCAACACTTGGGCAGACATTCTCAACAGAGCTAACCTCGGTTTTGAAGTAATGCACGAGCGTAATGCACACAACTTCCCCTTAGATTTAGCTAGTGGCGAACAAGCTCCTGTAGCTTTGAGCGCTCCTGCTATCAACGGTTAGAAATGACTTTTGCTAAGATAACTTATCAGTGGTCAAGATAAAAGAAATGCTCTCCATGTACTTGGAGGGCATTTTTTTTGGCTAGTTTTTAGTTATATCAATAAGAAAAAATATACTTAAATTAAACCTTTACCTCCAAAGAATTTTTTAACTAAAATTTATCTTAAAGTAACGATTTGGTATAAATTCCATAATCCTGCTGCGTTTGACATCAAACTGTCATCAAGATTTTTAGTTTTTTTACAAGTTTACAAGAATTGCTGATATTATTATTCAAATGCCCGTATCAGTATATTTAAAAGCTTTTATTATTAATTATCTCTTAAAACTCTTAATAATCTATCCTGCTCGATTACTCTCGCTATTTTTAACGTTCTTTTGCTGTCGAGTATTTATTTTTATTTTTTCCTATTTTTAGATAAATTTATTATGTCGATTTTGCTTAAAGGTTATAACTTATTTACTGTATTTTCCAAGAATCAATCATCTTTTCAACAGTGTCATAAAACCGATAAAATTTAGCTCTTTCAGCAGTATAAATAGCTATGTAGACTTGATTGTTTCTGATTGTAAAAGCTTCCATTTGCCTGAGCTGCAATTTTCCTTCCTGACGAGAATAAATCACAGTCCGAGCAGGAAAATTATTGATAGTTGTTTTAGTGTCTTTATATGATTCAATTTTACTACCCTTTGCTTGATTAATACGATTGAAAACAGTTTGAGTGTATTGTTCTAAGCTAGTAGATTCTGATGGTAAATATTCAACAGCAATATTAACTTTTTCGAGGAATAAATCTGCATCGGTTTCTAAAGGAGAGGCGAAAACTACTATCTCTCCAGTAATTGGATCGTCTAATTGACGCTTTGACCAATCTTGAGGATATCTAATTTCAAATTGATAGTCATCATTAATATAGCTAGCGAAATTCTGGTCTGAGTTTTTATGAATACCAATAAATATAATTGTTGAAGCAAGAATAAAAGGCAATGCGAGCAGCGACCAAATTATTTTGGCGGAAAACTTGGAATGACCAACTGATGATAAGAAATTAGCTTGTTTTTTGACTCTCTTAGAAGATGATGGTACAAAGTAAGAGCTGTCAAAAAAAGGTGGAGGTAAAGTAATTACGTTGTGTACATTGTGATTGAAGTCTAGTTCAGCTAAAATTTCAGTTGCTGATTGATAGCGTTGATCGCGAACATCACTGACCATTTTATTAAGAATATCGGCTAACTCAACTCTGATATTTGCTGTAGACAAATTGTTCGAGCTACCTACTTGTGCAGGCTCGATTAAATCTGTAGATTTTGAATAAATAAAGTCAGTAATATTGCCAGTTAAAGCATAAATAATTGTTTTACCTAAGGCATAAATATCAATGTTAAAATCAAATTTTTCTCGATGTCTTGAAGGATTAAAATTGTTATTAATTATAATAGTTTTTAAAGGTTTATCGCTCGACAAAACAGCTGTTTTAATTGCAGCAAAATTAATTAAAAATTTTCTACCATCTTGATGCTGAACTAAGCTTGAAGGTTGTATATTGAAATGAGTTATACCTGCTTTATGAGTAAATTCCAAAATACCAATAATTTCTTGCAACCAGACAACTGCTTCTGCTTCATCGATTAATTTGTTCTTTAACTTTTGTTCTAAACTTTCACCTTTGATCTGTTCATAAACTAGATAAAATTCGCGATCGCATTCAAAAAAAGCTAATAGTTGGGGGATTTGCGGATGCTGGCTAATATTTTTCAGAAGATTCGCCTGAGTCACAAACGTTTGAAGAACTTTTTGCCAAGACTGTGCGCCTAAAACTTCGTTATCGTACTGAGGCTGCAATCGTTCTATTTTGCATTGTGCTTTGTTGTTTGGCTCGAGATCTTCTGCAAGATAAATTGTACTAAAATCGTCTTGACTTAGCTCTTGAAGGATGCGGTAGCGATCGCACAATATTTTACCAACTATTGACTCCATTTAGATTTAACTCAGCTCACAGCACCAAATAAACATGGGTTTCTATTGTAACTAAAACTAGTTTTCAACTAGATAATTCTCGATTTAATTCATCTAAACGGGCTAATACTTCCTGACTATGAATGCTTGGTCTAACTCCTAAAAAGGTTGTTCGCAAAATACCCTCTGGATCGATTAAATAGGTATGTCTCAAAGACATTGCTCCCAACCAAGAACCGTAAGCTTTGCTAACGCTACCATCCTTATCTGTTAACAAGGGAAAGTTAAGCCCTTCTGAATCGCAAAATTCAGCATGAGAATCAATATTATCAACGCTAACTCCTAAAACTTGTGCATTTCTTGTTCTATATTCTGCAAGGTCTTGTTGAAAACGTCGAGCTTCTAGAGTACAGCCTGAAGTAAAATCTTTTGGATAAAAGTACAGTACAACCCATTGTCCGCGATAATCTTTTAAAGCAATATCTCCATCACCTGTATTGGTAGGCAAAACAAATTCAGGAGCAGGCTTATCGAGTGGTGGCTGTTTGCCTCCCATTGCCCAGGCATCTGACAAAGTTAATCCAAAAAGCAAAAAAGACAAACCAATAGATAACCAAAATTGAACGCGTGGGATACGTCGTCTTAGGGTGCATATCCAACCACATTGTTGAATCGAAAGCAAACGTTTCATAATTTACAAAAATATGTTTTACTTATCATAAGATTACAAGTAATGCTTAAACCATAACAAAAAATTAACCTGCAAAATTAATTTGTTGTGGTTCAAATTGAGTACATTCTCCAAATTATTTGTTAACGTAGTTGCCTAAATATCAAGCTTAGTAATAAAAAAGGAATTTATGAGTACAAATTTAATTGCACCTCATGGCGGTGAGCTGATCGATCGCCTGGCTACCGCTGAAGAAAAGCAAAATTTCTTAGCCAAAGCAAATTCTTTGCCCAGAATTCAGTTAGACAAAAGAGCAACTTCCGATTTAGTTATGATTGCGATCGGTGGTTTTAGTCCAATCGCTGGCTTTATGGGTCAAGATGACTATTTAGGCGTGGTTAAAGATATGCGTCTGGCTAGCGGTGTTCCCTGGTCAATACCTGTAACCCTCTCTGTAACTTCAGAAGTGGCAAACCCTTTACAAGTTGGTAGCTTAGTTCGTTTAGACAATACTAATGGTAAATTTATTGGTATTTTGCAGCTAAGCGAAAAGTACAGCTATGATAAAAAGTTGGAAGCCAAAAATGTTTACCGCACTGACGAAGATAAACATCCTGGGGTAAAAGTAATCTACAAGCAAGGAGAAGTTAATCTTGCAGGGCCAGTTTGGTTACTCGAGCGAGAAGAACACCCGCAGTTTCCTAAGTATCAGATCGATCCTGCTGCCTCTAGAGCAATGTTTAAAGAAAAAGGTTGGAAAACAATAGTTGGGTTTCAAACTCGTAACCCAATTCACCGCGCTCATGAGTATATTATTAAATGTGCCTTAGAAATTGTTGATGGTCTATTCTTGCACCCTTTGGTAGGAGCTACCAAAAGCGATGACATTCCTGCTGATGTTAGAATGCGGTGTTACGAAATCATGATGGAAAACTATTTTCCCCAGGATCGGGTTGTATTAGCGATTAATCCCTCTGCGATGCGTTACGCAGGGCCTAGAGAAGCAATTTTCCACGCCTTAATTCGCAAGAACTATGGCTGTACACATTTTATAGTCGGTCGCGATCATGCAGGCGTGGGGGACTATTATGGTACTTATGAAGCACAAGAAATCTTTGGTGAATTTGACCCAGAGGAATTAGGGATCACTCCTCTTAAGTTTGAACACGCTTTCTACTGTACTCGTACAGAACAGATGGCAACAGCGAAAACCAGTCCCGCAACTAAGGAAGAACGCATTCACCTGTCGGGAACGAAAGTTCGGGCAATGCTGAGAGAAGGGAAAACTCCACCACCACAATTTTCTCGTCCTAAAGTCGCCGAAGAATTAGCCAGAGCAATGAAAGTCAATTAGTCTGGTTAAGTGGTGAAACAGTTCTGTCGGCGAAATCGTTGCAGAACCGTTGGAGCTTTTAATAAGATTGAGATAATTATTAATTGTTATGGCAAAACACTATAATTGGTTACAGGTTCAAGAGATTCACTTCTCGAGCTGTAACCTTGATGATTTCTACCAACATTTGGCAGCTATTATTGATAGGCTGATGCAGATTTCTAGACGCTAGTAGCTGATATGGGACTTGACCGCAGAACTTTTCTACAGCAAGCTGGATTGGCTTGGTTTACTTGGGGAACAACCGAGGCTGGAATTTCATCTCTATTGAGTAATAACCGCCTGGCAGCCTCAATTAATTCTTATCAAGAAACTTTAATACAACCGACTAACCGTAAATTAGCCTTGCTGGTAGGGATTAATCGTTACCCTTATCATGATAATTTGACAGGTTGTCTGATGGATGTGGAACTACAGCGAGAACTATTAATTCATCGTTTTAATTTCAATCCCAGTGATATTCTTACTTTAAGCGATCGCCAAGCTACTAGGGAAAATATTGAAACTGCTTTGGTCGAACATTTAGTAAAACAGGCTAAACCAGATGACGTGGTCTTGTTTCACTTTAGTGGTTATGGAGGTCAAATCAAAATGCCTTTAACCTCAGGTAGTGAAGCAGCTAAACAAACAGCCAGTACTGATTCCTTTGGCATAGCTAATAGCTTTGTACCAGTAGATGGATTAGCATCGTCAAAGAAAGCTTTGTTTGCCAACAGCATCCTGCAAGAAACTCTTTTAGTATTAGCCCAATCTTTATCTACGAGCAAATACACTTTTGTTCTCGATACTTGTTTTAATACCACTCCTGGCAGCCAACATGGCAGCTTTAAAATTCGCTCCATTCCTAACATAGCTGAAAGCCCCAGTTCTCAAGAACTAGATTTTTTGGCACAATTACGCGACAATCTAGCTAATAAAGGACTTAAACCCAGTAAAAGATTATTATCTCTGCCTGGAGTAGTTTTATCTGCTACCAGCAAAAATCAAATAGCAGCAGAAAGACAGTGGGGTGGTTTGAGTGCTGGGCTATTTACCCAAGCTTTAACGCAGCATCTTTGGCACATTACCCCCAGTAGCAAGGTACAAGTGGCGATCGCCAGAACGGCCGAAACGGTAGAGCAATTTATGGGTAACCAACAGCAGCCTACTCTGAATAATCCTAATAAATCAGCGCTCGCCTATTATTTAGCTGCTAGCGATGTTCCTAATGCTGTTGGAATGGTCAGTATGATTGCTAAAAATGGCAATGTAGAAGTAAAACTTTTAGGTTTGCCAGCTAATATTTTGGACTGTTACGGAGTTGATTCCTGTTTAAGTTTGGTATCTAATTCTCAAAATGCTGCTCCTCAACTACAGGTAAAGTCAAAAGAAGGTTTAATCGCGAAAACTCAATTATTATCTCCAGCGCTCGAACTTCAAGTCGGAGAATTTGCTGGTGAATCGATCCGCATTCTCAGGCGCGATCTAAATTTGAATTTAGCATTAAACGATGATTTGCAAAGAATCGAACGAGTTGATGCCACTAGCGCCCTAGCCAATATTGCCGCCATTAATTCCGCAGTGGTTGCTAAAGAACAAAATGCCGATTGTCTTTTAGGAAAAATAGCTTTAAATCCAGCTTTAAAATCTGCTGCTAATTTAGAAACTGAAACACCAGTCTTTAGCTATGCTTTGTATACTGCTGGCGGGAATTTGATTGCTAAAACAAAGGGAATAGTAGAAGAAGCCGTTAAAATTGCTATCGACCGTCTTCAGCCTCAATTCAACAATCTTTTGGCAGCAAAATGGCTGGAATTGACTAACAATGAATTTTCTTCGAGATTGAAAGTTAATGCAGCTTTGACAACAGGAGTTGCCAAACAATCTGCTAGCTGGCAAAGATCTACTCATGCTTCAGAGAAGCTGCAACTAGCTGCTAAACAACCAGTTTTCTCGACTAGTGTTGGTGGTTCAAATACTGACACTAAGAGTAACGTGCCGCTCTTAGTCAAGGGTACAGAAATCAATTTAGCTTTAAATAATACAGGCGATCGCCAACTGTATGCGGTCATCTTAGGTATTGATTCTGACTGTAATATCTATGGTCTTTATACTCCAGCAGAATCTTCTACTGCTGAAGCAGCAATCAAGCTGGAGGATATTGCGATCGCCTCTGGTAGTGAGTTGGTGATTCCTGACTCAGACAGTTCTTGGAAGTGGAAAGTTCCTGAATCAGTGGGCATCAACACTCTATATGTTATTTTTGCTGTTCAACCATTTCAAGCAACACTTAAAGCTTTTTCCACTCAACAAAACTTCAAGCTCGACCAACAGCAAGTGCTAAACGTGACTAATTCGATCGCTGTAATCAATTCCTTAATGCAGGATTTACACCAAGCAAGTTCTGTTTCGAGCGAACTATTGACTAACGGAAATGTCTATGCTCTAGATGTTAATAGCTGGGCAACCTTAAAATTTGTCTATGAAGTAACGACCGCTTGAATGATTACTAATTACTGATAATCACCCTAATCAGCTTATTTTATTGCTTAAATTCACGTCAGATAAATGCAACCGACTGATATTGTTATTTTATCTAATGGCCCTGGAGAAGTGGCAACTTGGGTACGTCCTGTGGTTAAATGTTTGGCTCAAGTTATGACAGATGAGCAAATTGGACAAATTAGGATTTCAGTGTTGTTGTCCCCTTGTCCTCATAGTACTGGTAAAGAAGCAGCGATCGCCTCTAGCTACCCTGAAGTAGAGCGAGTGTTACCAGCCTCTGATTTTTGGGCTTTTCTTTTTTGGGGCAAAACTAAAGATGATTGGCAATGGCATCAACGTGGCATCGTGGTCTTTTTAGGAGGTGACCAGTTTTATACCGTTGCTATCAGTAAAAGATTAGGCTACTCAAGCTTAATTTATGCAGAATGGGATGCTCGTTGGTATCGCTTGGTTGACCGCTTCGCAGCGATGAAACAAACAGCGATTGAGCGAGTACCGAAGTCTTATCGACACAAATTTACTCTGGTAGGAGATTTGATGGCAGATGTGACATTAGGAGTAGATAATCAATCTAGCCAGTTAAAACAAGATCCGCCTGTAATTGGGTTACTGGTAGGCTCAAAACCAGCCAAACTGTCTCAGGGTGTTCCTTTATGTTTAGCGATCGCTGAAAAAATTTGCCAGCAAGATCCTCAAGTTAAATTTATTATTCCTGTTGCCCCTACCCTCGATTTAACTACTCTGAGTAAATATGCCAATCGGCAAGACAATCGTTTAATCTCATCTCTAGGTAATGTTGAAGCAGAATTGGTTTTGGCTACCGCAACTCAAGCTGCTTATCTTTTGACCCCTCAAGGAACAAAAATTCAACTAATTACCAAGTTTCCTGCCTATGATACTTTAGTTAACTGTCAGATATGTTTGACTACTGTAGGAGCTAATACTGCTGAATTAGCCGCTTTGAAAGTACCAATGATTGTTTTGTTGCCGACTCAGCAACTAGATGCCATGCGTTCCTGGGACGGACTACCAGGGATTTTAGCTAATTTACCAGGGTTAGGATCGGCATTTGCCAAATTAATCAATTGGCTAGTGCTTAAGCAAGGACGTTTGTTTGCCTGGCCCAATATTTGGGCAGGAGAGGAAATTGTACCTGAATTAGTGGGCAAACTTGAGCCAGAAATGGTTGCTGAATTAGTGTTAGACTACCTTGCCCATCCCGAAAAACTTCAAGCCATGCGCGATCGTTTACAGGTACTCGGAGGACGAACTGGCGCAGCCAACCAGATCGCAGATATAATAAAACAAGAAATAACTAAAACTTAATAATCATTTGAACTCACTGAATTTTTAGCTTTACTCGGCTATGTGGTTCGGGGAACAGCCTAATTACCTTGCCAAAGATTGTTCTTCAAGGTTATATTCAGGTTAAAATTTGGTAGAGTAACGTCTCAGTAATTTCGTGTCTTAAGTAATCGTAGTTAGAAAATTGTAAATTCAACTGGCGGTCGCCCCAGAAGTGATTAAGCTAATCGCTATCTAAAGCTAACAAAATCCGACCGCCTCCTAAAAGTTACATTAGTCGGCTAAGCCTTGACCAACGGTTGCAGTAAGCTCTATCGTGAAACGGCGGAGTCCTGTAAAGCACCATCGAGATAGTCTGTGACTAATCTTAATAAAGTTGCAGCCTCAGCTATCTAGTTTAATTACTTTCGACCCTTGAATTCCTCTAACCTGCTTCTTTTTAAAAGAGCAAAAAAGTAGAAAGCTAATTCTACAAGAGACAAATAGCTAAATAATAAGCAAGACTACTCAAATAAATATTATTTGGTAACATCGAAACGCCATATAGCTTTAGATGGAATTTACTGATTTATTTACATTCCGTAATTTTTTTGCTTTGAGAAAAATCGAAAAATAAATGATTGCCCATTTCTCAATCAATGGATTGTGTGGTTTTAAGACAGGCTTATTGATAATCAGCCATCAGAATTTTTGAGGAAAATTAATGCCAAAACAGATTATTATTGCAGAACAACATCACATAGCTGCTGTTTTCTGGGAAGAACAGATACAAGAATTAATTGTTGCGACTGGACATCAACAGGTTAGTGATATTTATTTAGGTACAGTAGAAAATGTCATTCCTGGTATTGATGCTGCCTTTGTCAATATTGGTAATAGCGAACGCAATGGGTTTATTCACGTTACAGATCTAGGTCCATTGCGTCTTAAAAAAAGCGCAGCAGCCATTACCGAACTATTAATCCCTCAACAAAAGGCTCTGGTTCAGGTAATGAAGGAGCCGACAGGCAATAAAGGACCGAGACTCACTGGAAATATAACTCTTCCGGGTCGCTATTTAGTTTTGATGCCCTATGGCAAGGGAGTTAAGTTATCCCGTCGCATTTCTAATGAAAATGAGCGTAGCCGTCTTCGTGCTTTGGCAATTCTCATCAAACCCCCTGGTATGGGTTTATTGATTAGAACCGAGGCAGATGGTAAGGCGGAAGAAGCCATCATGGAAGATTTAGAATTTTTGCAAAAGCAGTGGGAGTCAATTCAGTATCAGGCAAATTATGCCAAGCCACCTGTCTTGCTCAACCGCGATGATGATTTTATTCAACGTGTGCTGCGAGATACTTTCTCCGCCGAAGTAAATACCATTGTGGTCGATTCGTCAGCGGGAGTAAAAAGAGTCAAGCAACATTTGATGAACTGGAGTAGTGGTCGCTCTCCTCAAGGGGTATTTATTGATTACCATCGAGAACCACATCCTATTTTAGACTACTATCGCGTTAGTGCTGCGGTCAGAGAAGCCTTAAAACCCAGAGTAGAGTTGCCGTCTGGAGGGTATATTATTATTGAACCCACCGAAGCTTTAACCGTAATAGACGTGAACTCAGGTTCGTTTACTCGTTCGGCAACAGCTAGAGAAACAGTGCTGTGGACAAATACCGAAGCGGCAACGGAAATTGCCCGTCAGCTACGCTTGAGGAATATCGGTGGGGTAATTGTCGTTGACTTTATTGACATGGACTCCCATGGCGACAAAATTAAATTGTTGGAACACTTTAACAACAGTTTTAAAGGAGATAAAGCTCGTCCTCAAATAGCTCAACTATCAGAACTAGGGTTAGTCGAGTTGACGCGCAAACGCCAAGGGAAAAATATTTATGAACTATTTGGTCAAACTTGTCATACTTGCGGAGGTTTAGGTCAGATAGCGCATCTTCCCGGAAAATTAGAGGCAGAATCAATTGAAACATCACCGATAATCCCACCCGCAGCAATTCGTGAACCGATAAATACGATTCGTCCAGTCATTCCCTCTCCGATAGAAAGAGAAAAAGTAGAAGTATCTAGCAAACCTCTTCCCAACCTGAGTTACGACGATAATAACCAACCGCCAGATTTAATTAATCATCCTAACTATCAGGAACAGGGCGTAAACAACAACGGTAATCGTCGTCGCCGTCGCAGTCGCCGCAACGATCTATTAATCAAAGATGAATTAATGGAACAGGAGGTTATATCGACTGATGAAAGCTTACAGGATTCTGAAAACAATAGTGAAGAGCGCAAATCTCGGACTCAATCGCGATCGCCGCGTCGAGATGAGGCTAACTTGGAAAAAGTTACGGTGGAAATGAATGATTTAGAACAAGAAATTTACGCCTTAATGGGAGTATCTCCTTTGGTTTATGCAGACCAATCTCAAGACCCAAAATCGGTATTAGTATATGTCAAAAAACCAGGAGAAGAATTGCCCACCACAGATTCACTCATCGTTTCAAACTTGGTAGAAACTGATACAGAAGCAGAACAACCTAAAGCCGAAAGAAAGCCCAGAACTAAAATCAAAAAAAATACAGTTCAAGACATAACTGAGTCAGAGCCTATGCCGCAAACCGAGCCAGAAATTACCAATCTAACTGAGCCTGAGCCTTTAGCTCAAGAGGCTTCTACCGATCGTCGTCGTCGCCGTCGTCGTTCTTCGGCCAAGGAAGCAAATCTGTAAACGCTGGGAAAAACTCAGTTTATCTTCAATAATTTGGTGGAAAGAAGAAAACAAAATGTGTATTTAATTTTCCCCAATTTATCTTTGAAGCTAGCTTGATGAATAAACCTTCTTTCGATCATTCTTTATTGGCAGAATTTAGCTCTCACTATACTTTAATTGCAGGAGTAGATGAAGTTGGCAGAGGTGCTTTGTTTGGTCCTGTAGTTGCAGCAGCAGTAGTTTTACCTCTGTCGGCTATTCCTCAGTTAATTGCCCTGGGAGTTAAAGACAGTAAAACATTGTCCTGGTCAAAACGTCAGGAATTAATTGGGCCGATCGAGGTGGTGGTGACTAGTTGGCATATTAGCTGTGCTAGCGTTGCCGAGATAGATCGGCTGAATATTTTTCACGCTTCTTTGCTAGCAATGAAACGATGCGTGATGGGCTTGGAAGCTACTCCAAATATCTGTTTAGTGGATGGTAAGTTTGCGATCGCTGATTTAGATCTTCCCCAAAAAACCCTGATTAAAGGAGATTTGCGATCGCCGATTATTGCAGCAGCCAGTATTTTAGCCAAAGTATGGCGTGATGAGTTGATTACTGATTTAGCTCAAAAATATCCAGAATATGATTTGGCTAATAACAAAGGATATCCCACTGCCAAACATAGATTAGCTATTAAACAATATGGAATATGTGCCGAACATCGTCGTTCGTTTAAATCCTGCCAGTAGCTTGGTGAAACGAAAACTTCTGTCTTCGCTTAATATCCCAGATCGGGAGACAATCTGGCTGAAGATTTTGGTTTTAACTGCACTTCTTGAGATGCCCAGGTGCGATAGTCTTGAACTAGCTGAGTGGTTAGCTTTTGTTTGATTCTACCCAAAACTCCTTTGAGTAATGTGTTGCCAGCTCTTTCTAAAAATGGTTTAGGGGTAAACATTAAAGCCGTAGGCAATTCAACTCCAACCTCTAAATCAGCTTGACCCTCAATAATAGTCAGACCCTGAAATTCGCGAGGATATAAAACTCCTTTCAGCTTCAGGGAAAAACGTTCATTAATATAGTCAATGCCTTTAATTTGACAATGTTCAGATTTCAAATATACACTGCCGTTAGAGCCAGACCAAACTTTCAGCAACACAATTGGCTGGAAATGATACATCTCCATAAAATTAATTGGTCGCATTTTTAATTCGTATAAATCTTCAGATATCTGCTTCATTAGTCGTGGCTCGGCGATCGCATTGACCAATCTTCTTGGTTGGCGTAGGTAATGCTGTATTGGTGTTGCCTCGTTGTTTACTGATATCTCGACTGATTCTGAAGCGTTGAAACTGACGTACATGAGTGGAACTACTAAACTTTTTACTATTTCTTAATCTTAGGTTACATTTCGTGAACAAGTTATCTTTATGTAAAAAAATGATACCTTCGTTATATTGTTACGTCTTCAAATTTTAATTTTTATGAAGCTTTCTCTGGCGTATCTTGGTCCTACAGGCACTAATTCTGAAACTGCTGCACTGACATATTCAGCTTGGTTATCTAAAAACCGACAATTTACAACTACTCTATGTCCCTATCCCAGTATTGCTCTGGCTCTACAGTCTGTAGCAAGAGGCGAAGTCGATTTAGCCGTAGTTCCCATCGAAAATTCGATTGAGGGCAGCGTAACTGTAGTTTTAGATACTTTATGGCAGTCTTCTAGTCTCCAAGTTCATCAGGAACTAACTCTTCCTATTTATCACGGATTGTTATCTTTTAGTCAATCGCTAGAACAGCTTGAAACTATTTATTCCCATCCTCAAGCTTTGGCCCAATGTCAGAAATGGTTAGAAAATTTTTTGCCACAGGTTCAGCTTGTTCCTACGAGATCTACAACCGAAGGAATTAAGCTGCTTAAAGAGGATTTAACCGCAGCGGCGATCGCTTCGCCAAGAGCTTCTGAGCTATATCAAGTGCCGTTATTAGAATCAGATATTAAAGATAGTCCTGATAACTGTACTCGCTTTTGGATTATCAGTTCTCAAGTTAGCCATAAGCCTAACGGCATCCTAAAGGATACCGCTTCGCATATAGCTTCGCTACGCGGTAGCCATCTTTCTTTAGCTTTCAGTTTATCCAAAAATGCCCCTGGAGCATTGGTTAAAGCGTTAGAAATTTTTGCTCGTAGAGAAATCAATCTTAGTAAAATTGAATCTCGTCCAACTAAGCGTTCTTTAGGCGAATATATTTTCTTTATAAATTTAGAAGGAAACTCTCACAATCCTGAGATTATCGCAGCTTTAGCCGAACTATCTAAATGTACAGAAAATTTAAAAATATTTGGCAATTATAATCAGCTAGACGTTGAAATAGCTTCGTTCAATTAAATTGATTTTTTGGGGTTATCTGCGCATGATAATCTCCTACTCTTCACCATGCTGTTTGAAGTTAAATATTAATTATCAAGAGCATCTTTAAGCGCAGTTCTAGCTGCTAAATGATTACGAGTAGAACTAAGGATCTCTTGTTCTCTTTGCAGACGTTTTAGGGTATCTTGCATCTCTAATAGCGCTTGCTGTTCTGATGCTACTCCATATAAGTTACTAGCTATCCAATATGATAATTCTGTAGGTGAACTAGGCAAATCATCGGGAAGTTCAATCTTTTGACTAGTCAATTTGGCAGAGAGATGCACTACATCTCTAAGCAATTCTTCAACTTCAGTCGCCATAGGACTCAAATCTTCCGCAGACGGTCGATCCTCAATCCACTCTACTAAACCCACGCGATAGGGTTTTTCGCGAACATATTCCAAAACTTTAAATCTTTGTTGACCAAAAGAAAGCATTTTCATTCGGTCATCAGGTAATCGCTGAAAGTGAAGAATTTCGGCGCAACAGCCATACTCCGCAATTTCTCCTGTGGTAGGATCGATTGACAACACTCCAAAGCGACGATCGTGTTCTAGGATCGTGTTCATCATGATCCGATAACGATATTCAAAAATGTGTAACGGTAATGGACGGCTGGGAAATAAAACTACTTCAGGGAGGGGAAATAAAGGTAATTCTCTAACTGCGATTGAAGGAAATGCCATCTAAACTTGTTTCTAGCTATAACTAGTGTTACTACTTATTTACTTTAGCTGATTTTTCCTCAAAGCGTACCTACCAGAATAACGCTCTAGGATACTAATATCAAAGGGTTATTCTGGTAGTAAGTCTAAAGTTTAACTTCAATATCAACGCCAGCAGGAAGGTCTAATTTCATCAAAGCGTCGATAGTTTTGGAAGAAGGCTTATATATATCAATAATACGGCGGTGGGTACGAGTTTCAAAATGTTCGCGAGAGTCTTTATCGACGTGAGGCGATCGCAAAACACAATAAATTTTCCTTTTTGTCGGTAAAGGTATTGGACCAACGGCGGAGGCATTAGTTCGGTTGGCCGTATCGACAATCTTTTCACAAGATGTGTCAAGTAAGCGTTGATCGAATGCTTTAAGGCGAATGCGTATTTTTTGTTGTTGAATCGTTGCCATATTGTTTAGTTGTCGAGGTACGGGTATTTAATCAAATATCGCTCAAAAGCAAATTAACATTTCCCAGAATAATATTTGCCAGGCTTCATTGTCTCATAAAAACTAAGAGAGTAGACCACGCTAGTTAGAATTTTGCCTGGCTCGGTCTACTCTCAAAGGTTTGGTTGCTTGTTTTAGATTAGTTGTGTCCTACGGACCTACTTAATAATCTTAGAGACTACTCCAGCACCAATCGTGCGACCACCTTCGCGAATTGCAAAGCGCATTCCCTGTTCGATGGCGATCGCGTTAATTAGTTCGACATTCATTTTAATGCGATCGCCAGGCATTACCATTTCTACTGCACTGCCATCATCAGCAGTATAGTCGGTGATAGTACCAGTTACGTCAGTTGTACGAACATAAAATTGAGGACGGTAATTTTTGAAGAAAGGAGTATGACGACCACCTTCTTCTTTAGTTAAAACATAAACTTCTCCTTCAAATTCAGTATGAGGAGTGATTGAACCAGGTTTAGCCAAAACCATACCGCGTTCAATATCTTCTTTGTTAATACCGCGAAGCAGTACACCAACGTTATCCCCTGCCATACCTTGATCTAGAGTTTTCTGGAACATTTCTACTCCAGTAACAGCAGCGGTGCGGGTATCTCTAATTCCAATAATTGCAATGGTTTCGCCAACTTTAACGACACCGCGCTCAATACGACCAGTTGCAACAGTGCCACGACCAGTAATAGAGAATACATCCTCTACCGCCATTAAGAAAGGCTTATCAATTTCACGTTCAGGAGTAGGAATATAAGTATCTACTTGTTCCATTAGGGCATGAATTTTATCAACCCACTCATTTTCACCTTTTTTAGTGTCGGGTTTAGCAGACAAAGCTTCTACTGCTTTCAAAGCAGAACCAGAAACAATCGGGATATCGTCACCAGGAAAATCGTACTCGCTCAATAGCTCACGAATTTCCAATTCAACCAATTCAAGTAATTCTTCGTCATCTACTTGATCTTCTTTGTTCATGAAGACTACTAGGCTAGGAACACCTACTTGTTTGGCCAATAGAATATGTTCGCGAGTTTGAGGCATAGGACCATCTGCTGCCGATACCACTAGAATACCGCCATCCATTTGGGCAGCACCAGTAATCATGTTTTTCACATAGTCAGCATGTCCAGGACAGTCTACGTGAGCGTAGTGACGCTTTTCAGTCTCATATTCAACGTGAGCAGTATTAATAGTGATGCCACGTGCTTTTTCTTCAGGAGCAGC
This sequence comes from Coleofasciculaceae cyanobacterium, assembly GCA_036703275.1. Taxonomy (NCBI): domain Bacteria; kingdom Bacillati; phylum Cyanobacteriota; class Cyanophyceae; order Coleofasciculales; family Coleofasciculaceae; species Coleofasciculaceae cyanobacterium. The sequence goes on from DATNPK010000089.1 coordinate 15,503, forward strand.
ATCAATATCTTCGTAATTTCTCGCTTTGGCATTACCCGTAGCAGCCAAGGCTAAAGTAATTGCTGCTGTCAAAGTAGTTTTACCATGGTCTACATGACCTACGGTTCCAATATTAGCGTGGTCTTTAGTACGTTCAAACTTTGCGCGTGCCATTAATTGATTTATTCCTTATTTAAACTAAAGTGTTCCCTTTGTTTTTTGCGATTATTACCTCAGCTTCATTGCTTGGAACATCGCTATATTCACTAAACTCCATTGAAAATATACCTCGTCCCTGAGTTTTAGAACGGATATCTGTTGCATAGCCAAACATTTTTGCTAAAGGGACTTGAGCATCTATTTTTGCTATGCCACTTTCGGAGTTCATACCTTCAATATTGCCCCGACGCGAATTTAAGTCTCCGATTACATCTCCTAAAAAATCTTCAGGAACTTCGACTTCAACTTTCATCATCGGTTCTAATACCACAGGAGCAGCCCGATTTACTGCATCTCTAATTGCCATAGAACCTGCTACTTTAAAAGCCATCTCGTTAGAATCTACATCGTGGTATGAACCATCCACTAAAGTTACTTTGATATCTATCAAAGGATATCCTGACAAGATACCAGATTCACAAGTTTGTTTCACTCCTTGTTCAATTGCCGGAATATATTCTTTGGGAATAGTACCGCCGACAATTTTGGAAACAAACTCAAAACCAGTAGCTGATTCGGCAGGCTCAATTTCTAATACGGCATGACCATACTGACCTTTACCTCCACTTTGCTTTATGTATTTACCTTCCCCTCGGCTGCTTTTACGAATTGTTTCTCGATATGCCACTTGAGGTTTCCCTACGGTAGCTTCGACATTAAATTCTCTCAGCATCCGATCTACCAAAATTTCTAGATGAAGTTCACCCATTCCCGCAATTACGGTCTGATTGGTTTCGGGGTTAGTACTAACGCGAAACGTAGGATCTTCATCACTAAGAGTCTGTAGAGCTTTGGATAGCTTTTCTACATCACTCTTCGTTTGAGGTTCTACAGCCACAGAAATTACTGGCTCAGGAACATAGAGAGACTCTAAAATAATGGGATTTTTATCATCGCATAAAGTGTCACCAGTCGCTGCAACCTTAAGACCGACTATTGCACCCAAATCTCCTGCTCTAAGTTCGTCAACCTCAATTCGCTCATTGGACTTTAAGACTACTAAGCGAGAAATTCGTTCTTTCTTTTGCTTGGTAGAGTTATAGACATAAGTTCCTTTTTCCAAAACTCCAGAATAAACTCTTACAAAAGTCAGGCGACCAAACTTATCAGAAGCAATTTTAAACGCTAATGCTGAAAATGGCTCTTCATCGCTGGAATGTCTAACTGCCTCATCTCCATTGGGCAATTCTCCTAAAATAGGAGGCACTTCCGAAGGAGCAGGTAGATAATCAACTACCGCATCCAAAAGAACTTGAACTCCCTTATTTTTAAATGCAGAACCACACAACATTGGCATAATTGAACCATTGATTGTCCCTTGGCGAATTGCTGCCTTTATTTCGGCTTCGCTAAACTCCTCTTCCATCATAAACTTCTCAAGGAGTGCCTCATCAGTTTCAGCGATAGATTCAATTAGCTTTGCTCTATATTCTTGAGCTTGAGCTTGAAGCTCATTGGGAATATCAGCTTCTTCTATTTCTTTTCCTAAATCATCTTTATAAATAATGGCTCTCATTTTGACTAAATCGACGATCCCTTGAAATCCTCCTTCGCTGCCGATAGGAATCTGAATTGGTACCGCATTTGCCTGGAGACGGTCTTTAATCTGCTCATAAACTTTAAAAAAGTTTGCCCCCGTGCGATCCATTTTATTTACAAAAGCGATTCTTGGAACTTTGTATCGATTCGCTTGTCGCCAAACAGTTTCTGATTGAGGCTGTACACCTCCAACCGAGCAAAAAACAGCGATTACACCGTCAAGAACCCGCATGGAACGCTCGACTTCAATTGTGAAATCAACGTGTCCTGGGGTATCGATAATGTTAATTTTATGATCCTTCCAACTGGTGCTGATAGCAGCAGCGGTTATGGTGATACCTCTCTCCTGCTCCTGCTGCATCCAGTCCATCGTGGCAGAGCCATCGTGAACCTCGCCCATTTTGTAGGCGATGCCAGTGTAGAAAAGAATTCGTTCTGTTGTTGTTGTTTTGCCCGCATCTATGTGAGCTGCGATACCTATATTTCGTACTCGCTCGAGCGGGATAATACGTCCCACAAATACCTCCTTTCATCTTGCAAGATGAAATTGCTAGATGTTTTTAACAATGCTTGAGCAGGCTCTCGGTAGATCGACAGAGGAGTCTGTGACTCGATCTAACACCGTTTATAATTCTATACTTTTATCTAAAAATTAAAGTACTAACCCTAAATATTGCTACTGTTAGTGTGTTGCACTTGGGATCAATAGCAGATAGATTTACTTCTAATTGAAATTTCTCTTTGCTAATTGAGAAATAACCAGATTGGAAGAAAATAGTCGATTTTGAGGAGCAAATCTTTTCAGAATTTACTCCCACTGTCCATCATAATTAAATAATGAGAGCCAAAATTTAATTTGAGATTAGTTGCGCCTTTACTTAATCAGCTATGTCATTGTCTAAAGCAACTTTAACTCTTGATTTAATAACGATAATGAGCAAAAGCTTTGTTAGCTTCTGCCATACGATGAGTTTCGTCTCTTTTTTTCATGGCACCACCTGTTTCGTTAGCAGCATCCATAATTTCGCTAGCCAGCTTAGTCGCCATGGTACGGCCACCTCGGGCGCGAGCAAACTGAATTAACCAACGTAGAGCTAAGGTTGTTCCTCTTCCTTGTCTAACTTCCATGGGAACTTGGTATGTTGCTCCACCTACTCGGCGAGCTTTAACTTCTACTAAAGGAGTAAGGTTTTTTATGGCTTGCTCAAATACTTCAATTGGCTCGTTTGCTGTTCTTTCGCCAATGATACTCATAGCATCATAAATGATACGAGACGCTAAAGATTGCTTTCCACTACGCATGATTCTTCTAATTGTCATGCTAAGCAAACGGCTATTATAAACTGGATCGGGGGGAACTGGACGCTTTTTATTACTAGAACGACGAGACATTTGCTTATTACTTAGGTTAAAGAATATGAAATTGCGATTTAGCCGTTTTCTACATTAATTATGTCATTGCCTAAACTATAACTAATAGAAAACCAACTAGTTTGAATCAAAGCTATTTACTGTCTGAATTTTGATTCACTAACAAGCTAATTAACTTGAAGGTATAAACAGCCATAATCATTTACTTTTGAATGTGTGAAGTTAAAGTTCTCATCTCCAGCCTTTATTCTAAATGCCATCTTTATTTTCAAACTGCAACCCTTAAAATTTCGATGGACTAAAGCTGCTTTACTTCAGCAATTATTCATAAGCTATGATATTGACTTAACTTTTAGGGCGTTTAGTACCATACTTAGAACGACCCTGCGCTCTATCTTTCACTCCAGTTGTATCTAGAGTTCCACGAACTATATGGTATCTAACTCCTGGTAAATCCTTGACACGACCTCCACGAATTAAAACCACTGAATGTTCTTGTAAATTGTGTCCTATTCCTGGGATATATGCTGTTACTTCAAAGCCTGAAGTCAAACGTACCCTGGCTACTTTTCTTAGTGCTGAGTTAGGCTTTTTGGGTGTGGTAGTATACACTCTAGTACAAACTCCGCGACGCTGGGGACACTCTTTTAAAGCGGGAGATTTAGTTTTCTTTTGCGATTTCGCTCTTTCGCTACGGATTAGTTGCTGAATAGTGGGCATAGTTGTTGACTTGTATAGTTTGAAGCCTTACTGTCTTATAATGTCAAAAAGATATAACACAATAGTAGACAAATTCTGATTATAGATTAATATTAGCTATTGCGTCAATTAATAGCTGAATTTTTAATTAATTGACTGTATATTATTATGGTTTAAATTTTTGCTTAATTTGATGCTTTAAGCAAATTTTATTTTAGTTCGGCAAAAGATATGCCGCAGCCACAAATGCTGATTATTCGAGGATTATGAAAGCGAAATCCTCCACCCATCAGATCTTCTGAGTAGTCTAGTCTTAGATTTTCGATATACCTCCAAGATTTAGCATCAACTTTTAAATTGATTCCGCTGATTGTTAATAAGCGATCGCCATCTTTTAAAGATAAATCAGGATCATTACTTATCAATATTGCGCTCTGTTCAAATTTTAAATCGTAAAATAAACCAGCGCAGCCCCCTGACTTAACTGTAAGTATCAAAGAGCTGCCGGTAGTTTGTCTGTTTGATCGAAGACGCTTAATCTCTATTATTGCAGCTGGACTAATATCAATCATGAAAAGCTGGTCTTACCAAGTTATCTATGCTTAACTTAATATGTTAGCGTAAAAAAACTCCTGCCCCAGTATTAATTAACCTACGTAAATGATTTTTAGGTTAATAATTAAATTTTGCCAGCAGTAGAGAACTTAGATTTTATTGACGAGCATAATCATCGCTGAAGCGAATAATATCGTCTTCGCCTAAATACTGACCATTTTGGACTTCAATTAAGACCAAATTAATTACACCAGGATTTTCTAGTCTATGAGTAGTACATTGGGGAACATATGTAGACTGATTGCTGCCTAGAATCATCTCTCGTTCGCCACACGTAACTTTGGCTGTTCCCGAAACTACAATCCAATGTTCGCTTCGGTGATGGTGCATTTGGAGGCTGAGGCGATGCCCAGGATTTACTTCGATGCGTTTAATCTTATATCCTAAACCTTCCTCTAGAGTTGTAAAAGAACCCCAAGGACGAATTTCTCTAGCGGCAACTCCTAGTTGAGTTGAGGGAGAAAGCTTATTCTCAATTTTTTGATTTGTAGCTGATTTAGTTTTGGTAGATTGAGACATAATTATTTAACTGGTAATAATATTATATGAACTTAATTTAAGTCAAATTGATAAATGACTAGATTATCTGCTATTGAAAGTTTTCCAATAAACTTATCCAAAAGATAGCAAATAATCGTCTGGAAATTAAAGATAATCCTGCGAAAATCAAACTATCCATACAGAAACTTTATAAATCAAAGTCAAAAAGCAGATAAAATCTGGCTGAAATTAAAGTTTAATTGAAGTTTAATTCGAGATAGCTACTGTAAGCTTGAGTGCAAATACTTATAAAAAATATTAAAATTCATTTGAGATCATTTGTTCTGTTCGTTAAAACTGTATTCGATAGAGCTTTTTATCGGATGTTACTTCGGTTACAATAAGGTGCTATAAAATTGAAACATAAGTTTTTGGCAACTGTGCAGATTAAAGAGCTGAATCTACTGCGTTAACGACTGAAAAAATTTTAGGGGAATTTGATACTGTTAGTTTTGATCACGCAAATTGTTAGGTATCATCAGAATTAACTATCTAGGTGGCTTCAGCCTATATGTATAGAAATGATGAGCTACGAAATAATCATTACTAGATTTTTGTAGGTCTATTTTTGAAAGCATCAGACACCAAAATAGTAGCTAGTCGTCTCAGTTAAACCTGTCAGCTTAATTATTGTGTAGCAGTACCATGCTTGATTTGATTATTTTATAAATTCCTATATTCAAGACATTTTGTATAATATTATACCGATAATCGGCGATGCTCATTTATAGTCTTGGAACAAATTAAGTCGGCACAAAACAATTGCTATCAATATATATCTTTTTGAACGAAAGCAAATTTTGAGATAGCCATTAACTTTAAATAACTATCCCCAAATAATTCATTTAATTCATTACCTTTCATCTAAGCGAGTAAGAAATGGAATTTAAACCAGTTACAAGTAACAATGTGCCTCAGCCAGACTCACCATCTAAGCCCTTTCAAGGTCAAAGGTGGTTAGTAGAAGAAAGAGATGCCTGCGGGGTAGGTTTTATTGCCTATCAAGATGGTCGCCAAAGCAACAAGACTGTCAAGCAAGCTTTAAAAGCCTTAGGATGTATGGAGCATCGCGGGGGATGTAGTGCCGATCGCGACTCGGGAGATGGTGCGGGAGTTATGACTGCCTTACCACAAAAAGTTTTTGCGGCTTGGTTTGCTGAAAATAATATTTCTCAGCCACAGCCAGAGGCTTGGGGTGTGGGAATGGTATTTTTGCCTCAAGATATGAGTCAAATTGCCGAATCTAAGCAGTTTATCGAAAAGATAGTTAAAGCGGAAAACTTACGGGTACTGGGTTGGCGAAAAGTACCAGTAAGCCCAGAAATACTAGGTCAACAGGCAAGAGATAATCAGCCTCATATTGAGCAAATAGTAGTTAGCTCGCCTGACAATCTTGTAGGAGACGATCTAGAACGCAAACTATATATAGCGCGATCGCGAGTCGGCAAAAAACTATCAGATGATTTTTATATCTGTTCTTTTTCTTGTCGTACTATTGTGTACAAAGGTATGGTGCGTGCGGTTATTTTAGGCGATTTTTATCAGGATTTGCTAAATCCAGATTATGAAAGCAACTTTGCCGTTTATCATCGTCGTTTTAGTACTAATACAATGCCAAAATGGCCCTTTGCTCAACCGATGCGCATTTTAGGTCATAACGGTGAAATTAATACTCTGCTAGGTAATATCAACTGGATGTCCAATAGAGAAAAAGAATTGATATCTAGCTTCAGCGAGTCAACCTTACCTGGCTGGACTCAGGATGAGATTGAAGGACTAACGCCAATTGTCAATAACGATAATAGTGATTCTTACAACTTAGATAGTGCTATGGAGTTGCTGGTAAGAACTGGTCGCAGCATTACCGAAGCTGCCATGATTCTTGTCCCCGAAGCATATCAAAACCAGCCTTCGTTAGCAGAATATCCAGAAATTGTTGATTTTTACGAATACCATAGTGGGCAGCAAGAACCTTGGGATGGGCCAGCATTACTAGTGTTTGGCGACGGTAAAACAGTTGGTGCAGCTTTAGACCGCAACGGTTTGCGCCCTGCACGCTACACCATTACGAAAGATGGCTATATAGTTGTAGGTTCAGAGACAGGAGTAGTGGATCTGCCTGATGAGGAAGTAATCGAAAAAGGTAGATTGGGACCTGGTCAAACAATAGTGGTCGATCTTCAAACTAAAGAAATATTGCGTAACTGGAAAGTAAAACAACGAGTTGCGCAAGCAAATCCTTATCGCGAATGGATCGAGCAATATCGCCAGTCAGTTGAGCCTCAGAAATTTGGGACAAAAAATCTTTTGGCCTCAAACGAACTATTATGTCGGCAAACTGCTTTTGGCTATACAGCTGAAGATGTGGAGCTGATTATTCAGTCAATGGCAATCAACGGCAAAGAGCCAACTTTCTGTATGGGAGATGATATTCCCTTAGCGGTACTTTCTGATAAGCCTCGATTACTCTATGACTATTTCAAACAAAGATTTGCTCAGGTAACCAATCCAGCAATTGACCCTTTACGAGAAAGTTTAGTTATGTCCCTATCGATGCAGTTAGGGGCAAAGGGTAATATTCTCAACTTAAAACCCGAAGATGCCAAATTACTTAAATTAGAATCCCCAGTATTAAATGATGAAGAATTAGCCAGTATTGAGGCGACTGATTTTAAAACTCAATCCTTGTCCACCTTATATCAAATCTCTACAGGTCCAGATGGTCTGAAAGATGCAGTAGCTAAATTGTGTCAAGATGCAACTGCTGCGGTTAAGGCGGGAGTGGAAATTATTATTTTAAGCGATCGCCCCAAAGCGTATCAAATCGGTACAGAATATAGCTATATTCCCCCTTTACTGGCTGTGGGAGCAGTTCACCATCACTTAAGTCGCCAGGGATTACGCTTGAGAACTTCTTTGGTCGTAGATACGGCGCAGTGTTGGAGTACACATCACTTTGCTTGCTTAATCGGTTATGGTGCGTCGGCAGTCTGCCCTTATTTAGCCCTAGAAAGCGTTCGTCAATGGTGGAATGATCCTAAAACCCAGAAATTGATGCAGAATGAGCGTATTGAAGCAGTTGCTTTAGATAAAGCTCAGCAAAACTATCGTCAGTCTATTGAAGCGGGATTACTCAAGATTCTGTCAAAGATGGGAATTTCGCTGCTGTCTTCCTATCATGGAGCGCAAATTTTTGAAGCATTGGGCTTAGGAGTCGATTTAGTTGACTTAGCTTTTGCTGGCACAACTTCTCGCTTGGGCGGTTTAACTGTAGCCGAGTTAGCACATGAAATTATTGCTTTCCATCACAGAGCCTTCCCCGAACTTCAGGGCAAAAAGTTAGAAAATTACGGCTTTGTCAAGTACAAAAAAGGCGGCGAATATCACATGAACTCCCCTGAAATGTCGAAGGCACTTCATAAAGCGGTAGAAAGCAAACAGTATGACCATTACGAGCTTTATAAGCAGTATCTCCACGGCAGACCAGTAACAGCACTGCGTGATTTATTGGACTTTAATCCAGACCGCGAATCTATTTCTATTGACGAAGTTGAATCCGTAGCCAGCATCGTCAAACGCTTTTGCACTGGCGGGATGTCTTTAGGTTCTTTATCCCGAGAAGCTCATGAAACTTTGGCGGTGGCGATGAATCGAATTGGTGGCAAATCCAACTCAGGAGAAGGAGGAGAAGACAGTATTCGCTTCAAAGTATTAAATGATGTGGAAGCTAACGGCAAGTCTCCAACTCTACCTCATCTTAATGGCTTGAAAAACGGCGACACTGCCAGTTCTGCCATCAAACAGGTAGCATCAGGGCGCTTTGGGGTAACTCCAGAATATCTAATGAGTGCCAAACAGCTAGAAATCAAACTAGCTCAAGGAGCGAAGCCAGGAGAAGGAGGACAGCTACCAGGAAAAAAAGTTAGTCCTTACATTGCTTCTTTGCGACGTTCTAAGCCAGGGGTAACTTTAATTTCTCCTCCACCGCACCACGATATTTACTCCATTGAAGATTTAGCTCAGCTAATTTTCGATCTACATCAAATTAATCCTCAAGCCAAAGTTTCCGTTAAGCTGGTGGCAGAAATAGGCATCGGGACAATTGCTGCGGGGGTAGCTAAAGCCAACTCTGATGTGATTCAGATTTCGGGTCATGATGGTGGTACGGGAGCATCTCCTCTAAGTTCAATCAAACACGCAGGGGTATCTTGGGAATTAGGACTAACTGAAGTACATCGAGTATTGCTCCAAAATCAGCTACGCGATCGCGTCTTATTACGAGCCGATGGTGGTTTAAGAACTGGCTGGGACGTAATCATGGCTGCTCTGATGGGTGCAGAAGAATATGGATTTGGCTCAATTGCGATGATTGCCGAAGGCTGTATTATGGCGCGAGTTTGTCACATGAACACCTGCCCTGTAGGGGTAGCAACTCAACAACAGCATTTGAGAGATCGTTTTAAAGGTATTCCCGAAAACGTAGTAAATTTCTTCTACTTTGTCGCGGAAGAAGTGCGATCGCTGTTAGCCAAACTCGGCTATCGTAGTTTATCAGAAATCATTGGGCGTACCGATTTATTGGTACAGAATCTCAATGCCCAAATTGCTAAAACTAAGGGCTTAGACCTAAGCTGTCTGATTGATTTACCTAATGTGAAAAACGACCGTAGCTGGCTAGAACACGTTGAGGTTCACACTAATGGTGCCGTCTTAGATGAAGAAATATTAGCCGATGAAGCCATAAAAAGTGCGATCGCTAATCAGGACAAAGTGACTAAAGACGTAACGATTATTAACACTGATCGTAGTGTAGGGGCAAGAATTTCTGGAGAGATCGCTTCTAAGTATGGTAACAGTGGTTTTGCTGGAGAAATTACGCTGCAATTTAAAGGTACTGCGGGTCAAAGCTTTGGCGCATTCAATCTCCCGGGCATGAATCTAATTCTCTCGGGAGAAGCTAACGATTATGTTGGTAAAGGAATGCACGGCGGAGAAATTATCATTACTCCCGCTCAAAACGCTACCTATGATTTTGCTACTAACGTTATTGTCGGTAATACCTGTCTTTACGGAGCGACTGGTGGGGAACTTTATGCCAATGGACGTGCCGGCGAAAGATTTGCGGTACGTAACTCTCTCGCTAAAGCGGTAATTGAAGGAGCGGGCGATCACTGCTGTGAGTATATGACAGGCGGTTTGATCGTGGTTTTGGGTGAAGTTGGTCGCAATGTCGGCGCGGGGATGACTGGTGGTTTAGGTTATTTCCTCGATGAAAACAATACTTTCCCCAATAAAGTCAATCCTGAAATTGTCAAAATTCAACGGGTTGTTGCTGATGAAGGAGAAAAACAATTAAAAGAGATGATTCAGAATCATGTTGACAAAACTGGTAGTCCCAAAGGCAAAGCAATTCTGCAAGATTGGGATAACTATCTAGGCAAATTCTGGCAGGTAGTACCGCCATCAGAAGCAGACAGCCCAGAGGCTGGTGCAGCAGAAACCAAAACGCTGACATCGGTATAGTATTTTACGATTTAAGAAAGCTAAGTGCTGTTTAATTCTTGAATACTAGGGTGGTTGTAATCTAAGTGACAACTACCCTATTTTTGTTCTGGTGAAATCAACTTTTGCTGAGTTAAGCTGATTTTTGTTGCTAAGAGTAACTATCATCAGCTTTGTGAGTACACTTTTGCTAAAAAATGCTTAATATTTTATTACCTGCTTGCATCTAGTTAACTTAAAGCTTAAAACCTAAAAACTTAAACTTATTTTCTGGGCAGTAGCTTAAACTTAGTTTATTTTCTAGATATCATTGTTAAATTCGCAGCTTAATATCTATGACAAATTCATCACCTCCAGAACCGCAGAATCCGATTCCAGAGCGCAGAAGAAGACCGGCAACTGGCGTAACCTTTGACGAAATGATTGCGATTATTGTTGCTTTTTCTACTATTGGAGCAATATTATTTTGGTCTATTGGCGGTAGAAATCGCAATTTTGGTTTGGGAAGTAGTAGCAATTTACTATTTTCAGATCGAACCACAGATACGGGTCTTGGTCTTGGTAATTCTGGTCTAGAAGATACTAGCTCGGGCGAAGTAGAATCTGATGAACAAGAATTAGTTACTCGCTTGCGTCAGCAAGAATCACCCGTTGCTTATGTTCCTCCCGCGCAAGACCTTGATTTACCGCCAAGAGTAGAACAAAAATCTTATCAGCTTGATTCTGGAGCAAAGCTAGTTCCTTTGACTGGAATTGCAACTCTACCAGCATTGAGAACTAATCCTCAGGAGAAAATTAATACTCGCGATCGATTACAAACTAAAACTCCTGAAAAAACTGTTAAGCCAGTAAAACCACAAGCAACTGCTCCTAGACAAACCGAAATGCCTAGGGATGTTACTTCTGACGATTGGGCTTATCCATTTGTGAAGCAAATGAGCGATCGGGGATTGGTTAGCGCCTTAACAAGAGATCAAAATTTTGAACCAAATAAGCTGATTACTAGAGCTAGTATGGCTACTTTAATTATCCGAGCTTTTGATACGCAGCCTGAAACTCAAGGGATTAAACAATTTCAAGATGTAACCAATAGAAATGAGATTGCAGCTGATATCGATAAAGCCGTTCGCCTTGGCTTTATGAAGGGTTATCCTGAGAATACGTTTCGTCCTCTAGAAAATATTCCTCGCTATCAAGTATTAGTTGCTCTGGCAACAGGATTGGGTTTAAAACCATCTCAAGATGCTGACCAAATTCTGCAAAAACTCAATGGTAGTAAGAATTTACCTGATTGGGCAAAAGAACAGATAGCCGCTGCTTATGAAGCAAAATTAATTGTTAATCGTCCTGGTTTTGCGAAAAATTCGCTTATGCCCAACAAATCAGCAACTCGTGCCGAGGTAGCAGCGATGATTCACCAAGCTTTGGTCCAACAAGGAAGACTCCAACCTATAGATTCCGAATATATTCTTCAACCATAAAAATTTATGCCTCAGTCATTTAAAGATAGTTTTAACGTCTATTGTTCTACCTATACCAAATAGTTACATCTCCATCAAAACAACAACTATTGCCAATTGATGACTATAGCCCCTAGATTAATCTATGGGGTTTTTCATTAGCAAGGTTTGAGTTTTGATCGATTAATTTTGTTCTTGGCTCTGCTTCCCCGAGATTCAGCCAGCAATTCTTGGTTAATAACTACAAATTAAATTTAATAATTTTCGCGCAGGTTAATAATTCCATGTCTGCTCCCCCTATTCAATGGTATCCAGGTCATATTGCCAAAGCCGAAAGGCAGCTAAAAGAACAGCTCAAAAAAGTTGACGTAGTTCTCGAAGTACTGGATGCGAGAATACCGATGGCTTCTCATCATCCTCAGATAGATAGCTGGATTGGCAGCAAGCCAAGAATTATAGTTTTAAATCGCATGGATATGATTCCTGAATCTGCTAAACAAGATTGGTTACGGTGGTTTCAAGCTCAGTCAAAACAACCATATTTTGCCAATGCTAAACAGGGAAAGGGAATTAAGGCCATTAAAAGTGCTGCTCAAAAAACAGGAGTGGCGATGAATCAGCGTCGGCGCGATCGCGGAATGCGTCCTCGTCCAGTGCGTGCAGTAGTAATTGGCTTTCCTAACGTGGGCAAGTCTGCTCTCATCAACCGTTTAGTCGGCAAAAAAATTGTAGTTAGTGAGCGTCGTGCAGGAGTAACTCGTCAGCTACGCTGGGTCAGAATCTCCGATGAAATTGAATTACTTGATGCTCCTGGAGTTATTCCCTGGCGGTTAGAAAATCAGCACGATGCGATAAAATTAGCTATTTGTGAGGATATTGGTCAAGCCTCTTATGATAATCAGGTCGTTGCAGCCTGTGGGGTAGATTTACTAATAAATATAGGTTACGATCAGACCTTAAAATCTCGCTTTAATTTTGATTTCGACCCCGCCGAAACAACGGGAGAAGCCTTTATTCAAGAAGTTAGCGATCGCTCTTATCAAGGAGACAAGGAAAGAGTAGCCCGTCAGATACTGGATGATTTTCGGACAGGAAATATGGGAGAGATTCCCCTGGAGTTGCCCCCCTTTTTAAGTAGCAAGTAGAAAGTAATAAATTATTGGCAGAGATGGTTGGAAGTAGTGAGATATAGACGGCTGTTCTTATTGTTATTGCTAGTGTTTTGGCTAGGATTTGCGCCGATAGCTGATGCGGCAATGTGTCGCGATCGCAACGGTCAACAGGTGTGTATTCTTAAACTTAAACGTAGTGCCAAAAACTATTGGGAATATCGAGCTAAAGTTAGTATTGATGGCAAAAAACAAAAAGACCAAGAAATTTATAACTGTCGCGATCGCACTTTAACCCGTAAAGGTAAATATCCCATTCCCTTCAAGTCTGCTAGTCCAGGCGAATTAGTTTGTAGTATACTTAAACATACTTAAACATACTTAAACATACTTAAATTTCTTCAATTACTGCTTCGGACTGATTGGCGATCGCTTTTAAGTCATCAATCATTTGCGGCGCGACATCTTGCCATAGTCCTCGTTGGTAAGCTTCTAGCAGTCTTTCCGACATATCTCGCAACGCCCAAGGGTTTTTCATGTGCAAGAATTCTTGTACCTGTCGATCAAAGATATAAGCTTTAGCTACTCCTTCGTACATATGATCGGCAACGCAGTTAGCCGTAGCATCGTAGGCAAACAAATAATCTACCGTAGCAGCCATCTCAAACGCACCTTTGTAACCGTGGCGCATTACACCTTTAATCCACTTGGGGTTAATTACTCGCGATCGATACACTCTAGCTATTTCTTCGCTTAACTTGCGTACTCTGGGGTTACTTGGCTGAGAATTATCGCCAAAATATACTTCAGGGTTTTTCCCTGTTAGGCTACGTACCGCAGCAGTTATCCCTCCCTGAAACTGATAGTAATCATCGGAGTCGAGCAAGTCATGTTCGCGGTTGTCTTGATTATGTAAGACGATCTGTAGCTGTTTTAAGCGACGTTGAAAGGATTCAGGTGCAGCATAGCCTTTGCCACTGGCATCATAAGCATAAGAACTCCAGTTAAGATACGCCCTGGCTAAATCCTCATCACTTTGCCAATTTTGCGCCTCAATCAACCCTTGCATTCCTGCACCATAAGCCCCAGGCTTAGAACCAAATACACGATAGCTAGATCTTTGTCTGGCGGTTGCTGCATCTATTCCCTGTGTCTGTAGGATCTGCTGTTCGGTTTGCACCTGGGCAGCTAAAGGATTGACTTGTGCGACTTCTGGTAAGCTGGCGACGGTTTGGGTAATTTGATTCAGCAAGTTGATTATATTAGGGAAGGAGTCTCTAAAAAAGCCCGATATCCTTACCGTTACATCTACACGAGGACGATTTAAAATAGAGGTAGGCAACACTTCAAAGTCTACTACCCGACGGGATATACCATCCCAGACTGGTCTAACTCCCATCAACGCCATTACCTGGGCAATATCATCTCCTCCTGTACGCATGGTAGATGTTCCCCAAATAGAAATAGCTAAAGATCGAGGATATTCACCGTTTTCTTGGGTATAGCGTTCAATTACGGCTTCGGCTGCACTGCTGCCTACTTCCCATGCGGTTTCGGTAGGAATACCTCGAATATCAACCGAATAAAAGTTGCGTCCTGTAGGCAATACTTCTGGTCTACCTCTGGTAGGCGCGCCCGATGCGCCACTGGGTATATATTTGCCGTCTAAAGCCTTAAGTAAATTGGTGATTTCGCGATCGCTTTGAAGTAAATTCGGCAACAGGGTTTGCTTAATCCACTGGAGTTGTGATTGGGTAAAGGGTAGGGGAAAAAGGGACAAGGGTTTCTGGTCGATAATTTGTTCGACTAACTCGATGGCAATTTCTTCGAGGATAGCGATCGCATCACCTTTTTGGGCTTGTTTTAATCGTTGTAGATAATTGTCCTGCCAACCTGTCATTTCTGGTAAAGGCGATTGGTCAATCATCTTTAGATCGTTGTTGTCTGTGCCTAGTAAAGGATCGAAATCTAAACCAAAATCTTTGGCTAAAGCCTGGGTTAAACCTATACGGTTGTAGCTAGGTGAACGAGCGATCGCAATGATTAAATCTCTCAGTTGTTCTCCTGCTGGACACTGCCCAAAAATATGTAGCCCATCTCGTATTTGTGCCTCTTTTAATTCGCAAAGATAGCCATCGGCGACAGCCAGGAATTGCGTTAGAGTTTGGGTGTCGGTAGGGTTAATGCCCAGATCTCGATCTAAGTTTTCCTGTTGAACTAGTTTGGTAATGCGATCGCTAATAATATTTAAGCGAGTTGGATCTAAACTCTGGGCTTCGTAGTATTCATCGATCAAGGCTTCTAGTTTTTCTAACCCACCATATAGTTCAGCGCGGGTAAGAGGTGGGGTGAGATGATCGATAATTACCGCTTGCGATCGCCTTTTTGCCTGTGAACCTTCCCCTGGATCGTTAACAATAAAGGGATAAATATTCGGAATAGTAGAGAGTGCAACTTCAGGATAGCAGTTAGCTGATAGTGCCAAACTTTTTCCTGGTAGCCATTCTAGGTTGCCATGTTTGCCAACATGAACAATCGCCTGTACCCCAAAGCAACTTCTCAACCAATGATAGTAAGCCAGGTATTCGTGGGTAGGTTCTAAATCTGGTGCATGATAATTTAAACTTGGATCGCGATCGTATCCCCGCGATGGTTGAATACCGATAAATATATTCCCTAACTGAATACCAGGAATTTGTATGGACATCTGATTGAACATTGCCGATCCTTGTAAGGGCGTTTCGCGTTCGCGTAGCGTCTTTGAAGGAGATAACGCCCCTACGTCTCCCCATCTGTCGATTATGCCCTGCTGTACTGCTGCGGGTAATGTGTGCCAATATTGCTGATATGCTTCGATTGAAAGACTTTGATAACTAGGGCGACTAATTCGGCTTTCTGGATCGTTGGTAATACCTGTAGTTAGGCGTTGAATTAATTCGTCTCCTGTAGTGGGAATATCGGTAATCGTATATCCTGCTTGTTGCAAAGCTTCTAAAATTTTAATGCAGCTTGCGGGAGTATCTAAACCAACTCCGTTGGCAATTCTACCGTCTTTATTGGGATAATTAGCCAAAATCAAAGCTACTTTGCGATCTGAAGATGGCGTATTTGCTAGATCGATCCAGTTGGCTGTGGAGTCAGCGACGAAATCTAGGCGATCGCTCTTTGGTTGATAGACAACAACATTAGTTTCTAGTTTAGCGTTCCAGGTTTGGACTGATTTAAAAGAGATAGCGCGGGTAATGATTCTGCCATCAACTTCAGGTAACGCCACGTTCATCGCAACGTCTCTAGGCATCAATCCCTGTGGACTAGACTCCCATTGCTCTTTAGTACTACCGCTTAAAATAATTTGTAACACGGGAATATTTAGCTGTTGCCAAAACTCTAACTGCGCTGATTTCCCTATTTTTGCCAAAGAAAAACTAGTGGTATTGAGCAGAACTTTTACAGTCGTTTTTTGAAGTAAAGCTAACAGTTGTTGCTGTAATTCTATATTTCTTAATGAAGAGATAAATATCGGTACGGGATGTAAATTACGCGCTATTAGCGACTGGCATAAAGAATCAATTGGTAAAGTATTCCCTGCCAAATAATGAGAACGATAAAAGAGTATTCCGCATTGGCGATCGCCATTTAAATTTAGCTGTTCGTTACTAAATTTAGTTGAATTATTAGCTTGTTCTTGCCATTGATATATGCCTAATTCAGGAATAGATTGTGCTGGTGCTGGATTGTAATTTGTTTGTAGACAAGTATCACTAAGAAACTGCAAAGCATGAACATAATTTTCTTTTCCTCCTTCAATTAAATATCGCCATAAATGATTGACGGCAGCAAGAGGAACTGTAGAATGACTAATTAAATCTAGATCGGGAGCATTGTCACCTGGTAAAATAAATAAAGCTATATTATTAAACTGGGCAGTTTCTTTAATTCTCTCAAATCCATAAGACCAGTAAGTACTTCCACCTAATAAACGTAGCACGACAATTTTAGCTTTTGACAAGACAGTTTCCAAGTAAACATCTATACTTAATTGCTGTTGTAAATTCAGCAAATTAACTACTCTAATTTCGGGAAAACTATCTCCTAAAAATGATTGTGCAGTAGCAATAGTTTGAATATCTGTATCAGCATAAGTCAGAAAAATAATGGGTGCAGGAGACTGATCGATAAAAATTACCCCTTGCGTATTAGGATCCCATCCCCCAGGTAGTGCAGCGATTTTGTGCATAGTTTTATTAGTCTAATCTTGAGAAATAATTACGGTTCAGTCTAAGCCCATAAAAATGAGCCAAGCTATATAAACAGAAAAAAGTTGTGCTGTTAGCTGAATTTTAATTGTGTCGAGTTATTCATCTTCTTTGGGTTTTAAAAAAATTGTTAATCATCAAGTTTGGCAGCAGCTTGTCGATCTCTGGTTGACAATGGGAGCAGATAATGAAACTTTTTTGTTTACGGAAGATACACTATTTAAGCTACTAGAAAATGGTCATAAAATTGATGCTTCACCACAATTAAAAACAGACAAGTTTTTTTTGTTAATAACACCCAAGTTTAATGCTTTATTGCGTCAACACAAAACAATAGCAGTAGAGACATATCAGGTTAGCGTAATTTTCGATCGAGCAGCAATTATTAATCAATTAACCCAACTTGGCTGTCAGCAAAAGTGGCACACTGCGGTGATTAATCGTTTACAGAGCAAATTTATGCTCAAATTAACTAAAAATAACGATAGTGACTCAGAATTCATGGTTAAAGCAGTCAAATTGCTGACAGATAGCGCTGAGCAATCTGATCGCCAATATGGTTCACATCACACTCCCCCAATGGAAAAATTATTTCATTACCAGATCGAACAAGAACGTATTTTTGAGCAGATCAAGATTCAGATTAGTCAAAATCTAAATTTATCAGAAATTATTCAAACAACAGTCAATCACAGCTGTAGTTTTTTAGAGTTAGATCGACTATTGGTTTATCAACTTGATGTATCCTTAGAGTCAAATTATCAACAGCTTCAGCCAGTTTATACAGTAGATACGATTACTTATGAGGCAAAGAAAAGCGACAATATTACCTCTACCCTGTATCTTCAGGAAGAAGCCTGTTGGCGAGATTCATTTCAGTGTAGAGATAAATATCATCAGGGATTTAACCTAGTAATTAACGATCTTGATGCTTCTAACCTTACACCCTGTCTCAAATCTTTAATGGCAAAACTACAGGTAAAAGCCAAAGTTGTCATTCCGATTAACGTTAAAGATAAATTATGGGGTTTAGTCATTGCTCATCAGTGCTTTGAACCCAGACAATGGCAGCATCAAGAGGTTCACTTTTTGCGTCAGGTAGCAGAATATTTAGCGATCGCAATTTTTAACCACCAATCCTATCAGCAACTACAGCAGCAAAAACTATTATTAGAAAAGCAGGTTCAAATCCAAGCACATCAAATTAGAGATGCTTTAATAGCCGCCGAAGCAGCTAGCAAATCGAAGCATGACTTTTTGGGTAGCATGAGCCATGAACTACGCACACCTTTAACCTGCGTTATTGGCTTGTCTAGTACTTTGCTCCAATGGTCATCCACTAATGAAAGGATACCTCTATCTCCAGAAAAACAGCACAAATATCTTCATTTAATTCAGCAAAGCGGAAAGCATCTTCTGGCGTTAATTAATAACATTTTGGAGTTTTCCGACGTTGAGTCAGGCAAACATCTTTTAAACATCAAACAGGTATCTTTGACTGATGTGGTTAAACAGTCGATGCAGTTATTACAAGAAAGTGCTGAAGAGAAAAAGATTACTTTTAGTTCCCAAATAAAAATTGAACCAGAACAAGATTATTTCTTTGCCGATGAAACCAGATTAAAGGAAATACTGTTTCATATACTCAACAACGGCATCAAGTTTACTCCCGAAGCAGGTGAAGTTACTCTCAGAATCTGGCGCGAAAAACGTCAGGTAGTCTTTCAGATTGAAGATACAGGTATCGGTATTGCAGCAGCAGAAATTCCCTTGCTGTTTGAAAAATTCAAGCAAATTGAAAACTTTCGCCAGCGGGTTCATGGAGGTACAGGTTTAGGTCTTGCTCTGACTAAAAAACTAGTGGAGCTTCACGGTGGAACGATTGAGGTGGAATCGGCTGAGGGTAAAGGTTCGATCTTTACTATCTATCTTCCTGAGAAGAATTTTACCAAACTCGAATTATCTCAACCAGCAATTTCTGCTCAGGCATCTGTTGAATCTAAAACAATTATGCTGATTACGGAAGATGAGGAAAGTGCTACTTTTATTTGTCAATTACTAAACACAATTGAATATCAAGTGGTTTGGCTGATGGATTATGCTATGGCAATTAATCAGATTGAACTACTTCAACCAAGAATTGTCATTATTGAGCGAGATTGTTCCTTAGCGGACGTTAAAAACGTGGTTAGTGCCATTAATCGCACCCCATTAACCCATGTTACTAATGTAGCTTTATTATGCGATCGCTTTGAGCATCATGAATGGCAAAAGTTTGTTGAATGCGGGGTTAATGAATATTTACTTAAATCAATGAATCCGACTCAAATTATTAATAAAATAGCTCGCCTCACCAAAAAAGATAATTTGTACAATTAATTTCAGAACGATAGTGATTTAGTTGGTTAACCTGATGCTTAGTGCAGCAATAGCTTTTACGCAACATTAGTGTAGTTAAACACATTGTGCCAGGGCAAACTGCGATTCACCCTGATACAAATACCATTTGTTTATTTGTTGTCAAACAGGAATTTTTTGAATTGAGATAAATTCCTCAGCTTAGGGATAATTTAAAGCTTGATGGTCGATCGTCAATATTATTGTAGATTGTTCAACTTGGTTCAATAGATTTAAAACAATTAACCATCAATTATTTAAAGGTGTTCAAAGTATTAGCTCTACCTGCTTGATAGCCAAGCCATTGACTATCTTATTCTGCTGCTGCTTCGGCTTCTTTATTTTCTTGGTCTTGCTTGATCTTACTGGCTTGCTTTTCTTGTTCTCTTTTTTCTCGCTGTTTACGGCTAGCTTCCAAGACATCTTCAATTACCTTGAGTAACTGAGTCATTTTCTCTAAATTACCCTGGTATAGATCTAAATCCTTCTTCATCTTTTCGCTAGATATCTGGAGATTTTCAGCGATAGTATCTACAGCCTGATTACGCTTGTCGCGATCTTTAACTAACTCGAGATCGCATTCTTCTAAAAGAGTATAAATACCAATAGCAAAAGGACGACTATATTTAAAATTATCATTGCTGGCGATCGCTTTAATTGGTTCTACAATATAGCCACTATCATCTGTTGCCGTCGGATTGGCGAACCAACTAATCAGTTCGTCTACAGATTTATCTTTAGCTAAAGATAATAGCCTTTCTGCTTGAGATTTGTAGATTTGAGGATCGGCATCGGTAGAGGTACAAAGAGCATTAAAAATTTGCTCCTTATCTTTTTCTGGTTGATAACCCTGCATCAAACGCTCAAAAGAAGTAACAATGCCTAAATAATAAATAGGATCTGATTTAAAATCAGCGTTTACTGATAGTAGGTGCATTTCTACCAGTAATTCTTCGATCACTCGGCGATAGACTGAGTTAATTGGTCGAGGATAAGCACTATAGAATACCCTTTTGCTATCGGAAACAGTTTTCATAATAAGTTTTATTTTTTTTGCTCTAACAATATATTCATCCTATGAGTTTTGAATTACCTTCCTCGGTTGCGGTTTGTTTTAACTAAACTCTTAGTATATCTTTATATTATGCAATGATTCTGTCCCACTATCGGAGATTTCTGATCGCAGACCCAGGTAGAAAATGAGAAAATAATTAAATAATTTTACCTTGATGCAAAATTTAGCTTATGGAATCCTCGACCATTAAACAAAATCGTCAGCAGCTTAGCTGTCCCCAGTTACCGCTTGCAGTATATCGCGAAGTAGCTGCTCATTTACGACAGGTAGAAGGAGTCGATACTAGTTTAATCATGCGTTCTACCGAACACAATTCAGCCGAAAAGTTTGATTACTGTCAAAGCCAGGTTGCAGCTTTGCAAATTAGTTATGCTGAAAATATCGCCGAAACTGACCAAAAACAAGTCGCAGCCATCTTAGACTATTACGCGCAACGCTACTATCCCTGGGAAAAATAAGCAGGCACAAAAAGATTTATAACTAAATAGCTACTTCAAAAGACTCATTCTCAACATAGCCAATCAATTAACGTGCTTTTGAGCCAATTTTTGCAGATCTTTTGGTGAGACACAACGGCGTTCAGAACAATAAGCCATCAAGCTTACCCCATTAAGCATTTGAATGGTACTAACTCTAACCCGAAAGTCATCGGTTAAAAACCAGCAGCGTTCTTGCCCTTGGTTATTATCATAGTCGGTGTTAATCGTTAAAATACCGTCTTCGCCAAACCAATAGCGACTGATTACAGGTAGACCATCAACATAACCCTTGTCGCGAATTAACTTGCCACTGCGTCCTGTCTCGTCATCGGGAACATCAATTAAAATAGCAGCGTAGTTAGGATTAGGCTCTTTTTCTTCTAAATTATCTTGCCAGCTAAAACTACCGCCTCCTTTGGCCTTTATGGGGTCGATTCTCTGTAGGTCACATACCTGCTTAACTTTAGGATCGTCAGGCTCAACAACTTTGACAATTAAATTAGACTCTCCTGATTCATCGGCTACTACGTCAAAGTGATGCACGCTTCTTTCGGTGTACCACTTGCCCTCACTTTTACGGAAAAACTCCATCATGGTCATGGGAACAGTTAAACGCATAAAATTACTCCTAAAAAAACTTATTACTTAATTTATCTGAAAATTAGTTTAGTACTAAAACCAGTACAGATGACAATCAATGTAACAATAACAGTACAATCAAAATCTTAAAACTGACAGCGATCGCTGATTTCCAAGTTATCATGGCAATTAAAAGATCTTCTGAATCTCAAGAAATTCCTTCTAAGCAGTCTCGCCAACCAAAACAGATAAAGAGGCAAGATCCTGACATCAATCTAATGTCTCCTCAGGCAAACACCCAGGAAATAGAACCCAACGAAGAAAAAATTCGTCCCCAGAAACTAGCGGACTATATTGGACAGAAAGATCTCAAGGGAATTTTGAATATTGCGATCGCTGCTGCTAAAGGCAGACAAGATCCTTTAGATCATTTACTGCTTTATGGGCCTCCAGGTTTGGGTAAAACTACCATGTCTCTAATCCTGGCAGCAGAAATGGGCGTAGACTGCAAAATTACTTCAGCACCCGCGCTAGAGCGACCTAGAGATATTACAGGACTTTTAGTAGGTCTTAAACCAGGAGACATTATCTTTATTGACGAGATTCACCGTTTAAATCGGATGACGGAAGAATTACTTTATCCGGCAATGGAAGATTTTCGTTTGGATGTAACTATTGGTAAAGGTCAAACTGCCAAAACTCGTAGTATTCCTTTACCTCCTTTTACTTTGGTAGGTGCAACTACTAAAGCAGGTTCTCTTTCTTCGCCGTTGCGCGATCGCTTTGGGATTATTCAAAGACTGCGTTTTTATGAACTAGACGAACTAACTTTGATCGTTAAACGGACTGCGGAAATTATCAACATTACTATTACTGAAGAGGGTGCAATAGAAATCGCCCGTCGTTCTCGTGGAACTCCCCGTATTGCTAATCGGTTACTAAGAAGAGTTCGAGATTATGTGCAGGTACAAAAGGCGAAAACTATCACTTCTGAACTGGCAGCTACGGCGATGAATCTGTTTGATGTAGATACTCATGGCTTAGACTGGACAGATCGCTTAGTATTAAACACGATTATCGAACAGTTTAATGGTGGTCCTGTCGGATTAGAAGCGATCGCCGCCGCGACAGGAGAAGACCGCAAAACTATTGAAGAAGTATATGAGCCATATCTATTACAAAATGGCTATCTTAGCCGTACTCATCGAGGCAGAATGGTTACAGCCAAAGCCTGTCAGCATTTGGGTTACGCAGCCAACGAACCTACTCAAACCGAGCTATTTTAAATTGTTGAGCGTACTGTTATTAACTAATTAGGATAATTGGGCGAACGGAAGCTGGATTTAGCTGCCGTAATAAAAAGCAATTTCGCGCTCTTTTAACGGCGGAAATTCTGCCTCTAGCAACATTTGATTTAATTCATCTTGAGCTTGATGTTTAGCACCAATACGGACAATACGTGACCTCATAGTGTTAGTAACTCCGCTGCGCTGTCTCCCCGCCTCAAAACCCATTACCTTGTTATACAGATCCAGTTTATTAGCTGGAATAGGCGAACCGTCTAAATCTAATCCTTGGGCGATCGCTTTATCTACCGCATCTGCACCTTTTGTATCTGCCTTTGTATCTGCCATGTTGCTATTTTTTTTAAGTTGAGTGCATTTTATCAGAGTTTAAGTCGATATAGGGCGAGGATTAGGGTTAACCGTATTGCAGGTAGCAGAAGGCGACTTTTAAACTGCTTCGATTGCTGACTATAATTAATTCAGACAATGAATTTGTTTACAAATCGAAGCAGAAGCTTACATAAAATATATTAATAAATATAATAATAAAGAGTTATTAGAGCGAGCGATTCTCTGACTAATTATTCTAAAATTATAATTAATTAGTAATTTTAGGCACCATCACTGCCTGACAGTTTGAGTTAAACATAGGAAACAGTTAAGGAAGGATTGCCATAGTGATTCAAAACCTAGAACAACACTATAAAGTCTTGGGATTAGAACCAGGCGCATCTATCGAAGAAGTTAATCAAGCATATAAAGACTTGGTGTTTATTTGGCATCCTGACCGTGTTCCCCAAGAAAATGCCAGATTGCTCAAAAAATCTGTGGAAAAAATCCAGCAGATCAATGAAGCGCGGGATTCTTTACGTTCATACCACCGTAAATACCAGAAAGCACCAGCGAAAAAGCAGCCTGAACCTCAATATGCCGATCGCGCTGCTTATTCGACGAGTAATCGCCAAGCTTATCAGCAGGAAAGTCGTTCAGGCAGTGAACGGGCATATCGCGATCGCTATGAAAGCTATCGTTCTCCTTACACCGATACCAGAAACCACCAGCAGACCTATACTCGACCTAATTACGATCGACCCAAAAGTTACGAACAGACTCGTCATTGGAATTATCAAGACTATTATTCAACGTCTAGTAATCCTGGACATAGCTCTAAAAAAGATGGCTATCAAGATTTTCGCGAATCCAGCAAAAGCTATGGCTCAAGCCGTGAAGCCGAAAGCAACTATCAAAGACCATACTACAAGGATCTTAGAGGTGCAGATCTAAGTCACTCTAACTTCAAAGAAAGAGACTTTTCTGGTAGAGATTTATCACAGGCGGATTTATCCTACGCTGATTTAAGTGATACTTTTCTACACAAAATTACTTTAGAAGAAGCCAACCTTCAGGGAGCAAATTTAAAAGGCGCTAACCTGCTGCAAGCAAATCTCCGCAAGGCCAACTTAAAGGATGCTAATCTGATTGGCGCAGACTTGAGTGGTTCAGATCTTAGCGGTGCAGACTTAAGCGGCGCAAAAGTTGGCTTCAATAACAAAATTATGGTTAAAATAACCGCCGTTAAGCTCACTGGCGCAATTCTTCCCGATGGCTCGATTCATCCGTAAGATCTTGTTGATTTCTAATTGCTGATTTTTTAGCCTCTTTGATGAGAAAACTAATTGGCACCAATCGCCGAAAAAGTGATGCAGCCGAGCCAGCTACGGGATTTATCCGTTCTTTGGTTTGTAACCCGTTGTAAAACGACATTAAAAAGCGATCGCCATCATTAACAAAAATAGTAGTTTTGTAAAAGTTTGGTTGAATAGGCGATCGCCACATATGGACAAGGTTGTCCCGCCAAAGCTAATCGTTATTGAAGCAAGAGCGACTACAATGGTCGAGCTTGGTCAAAGATTGGGCTGGAAAGCCTGTGAAAAACTTTTAAAATAAAATATATAGACAACTAATACTATTAATCTTTAACACTCTATCAGCAATGGGTAAGGGCAATTGGCGACCCGAAGGACGCGACGTAAGGGGCTAATCCTTTAGGGCTAGTGCTAAAGCATACCGCTCCGCATATCCTTTAGGGCGAATTAACCCCTACAGTATTCCTAACCTCTAATCACCAAATAATCTTATGGCTCGCAGAAACCGCAACGTTAATAATAGAGAGAATCGAGAATCTAATCGTTACGATCCGCCCAACTATCGTTCTAACCCTACTCCACCGCCTCAGAAAAAAAGCCCGATTGATGTGGCAAAAGTTGCCATCTTGGCTAGCGTATTTATCGTAGGCATTGTGGTCGGACTTGGTTTAAACTTAACTACCAGTTCTAATCCCAGCACAATTGAATCCAGTTTGCAAATTGACCGTCAAGCACCTAATCCAGAACTCTGCCAGCAGTTTGGCGCGAGTGCGATCGTGACCGATATGAGAGTATTCTTAACCTTAAGTCCTTTTAGCGTTTATTTAACTCAACCTAGTATGCAGCCTGGGTGTGTTTTACGACGAACCAACTGGTCAATTTTGGAACAGAAAAAATTAGTAAATTCCGAGCAGGTGAGAGATTGTAAACAACGCATGAACACTTTTGGTTTTATCGGTCCTTTGGAAGGAAAACCAAAAATCGACTGTATTTATCAAAATGATGCTGCTGGTAATTTATTTTTGGATCGCACAGGAGTTGCACCAACACCAGAATCTGATAATTTTTAACCACGACGATTTTGATGATTTGATATACACTTAAGGCGATCGATATACTTTAAAAAATTTGTTAATATGTGCGGAATAGTCGGTTATATTGGCACTCAAGCAGCTACAGACATTTTAATATCTGGTTTAGAAAGATTAGAGTATCGAGGTTACGATTCGGCGGGAGTAGCGACTGTTGAAGAAGGTCAAATTAACTGTGTTAAAGCTAAAGGTAAGCTGCTAAAGCTAAGAGAAAAGCTAGAACAAGCCGTCAATAAATCTCAACTCGGTATTGGTCATACTCGCTGGGCAACTCATGGTAAGCCAGAAGAACACAATGCCCATCCTCATCTAAATTCCGCTCGAACTCTGGCTGTGGTACAAAATGGCATCATTGAGAACTACCTAGAGTTGAAAGAAGAATTAATTAGTCAGGGGATTGAATTTCGCTCCCAAACCGATACTGAGGTTATTCCGCACTTAATTTCTCAGTTTTTAGCTAACTCCAAATCTTTATTAGAGTCAGTGCAAAAAGCGATCGCCAAACTAGAAGGGGCATTTGCGATCGCCGTTGTCAGTGCCGATAATCCCTATGAATTAATAGTTGCTCGTCAACAAGCGCCTTTAGTCTTGGGTTTCGGACAAGGGGAATTTTTCTGTGCTTCTGATATGACAGCAATTTTGCCTCATACTCGGACTATTCTCACTTTAGACAATGGAGAAATAGCTAGACTTACGCCTCTAGGGGTAGAAATTTATAATTTTGCAGGCGATCGTGTTTCTCGTTTTCCTCGTACCCTTGACTGGAATCCCGTACAGGCAGAAAAGCAGGGTTTCCGTCACTATATGCTCAAGGAAATATATGAGCAACCTGCGGTAGTGAGAATTTGCTTGGATAACTGCCTTAATCCCAATTGGCACGCCCATGAAAATCCTGATTATAGTCCTGTAAATCTTGGTTTGTCGCCAAACCTTACTGATAACTTGGAACATATCCAAATTTTAGCCTGTGGTACAAGCTGGCACGCTGCCTTGGTTGGCAAGTATTTATTAGAACAAGTCGCAGGTATTCCCACTACCGTAGATTATGCTTCTGAGTTTCGCTACTCTCCCAAGCCGATCATTGCTAACACCTTAACTATTGGTGTAACCCAGTCTGGAGAAACCGCCGATACTATTGCAGCCTTAGAATCAGAAAGAGCTAGAAGAGCTAATTTAGAACCCAAGCGACAGGCAAAGTTAATCGGGATTACTAACCGCCCAGAAAGCACTATTGCGCAGATAGTCGATCGCGTAATTGATACTCATGCAGGTTTAGAAATCGGCGTTGCAGCCACTAAAACCTTTACCGCCCAGGTAATTAACTTCTATTTCTTAGCTTTAGATCTTGCTTATCGCCGTAAGAATATACCCAACAGTAGAATCGGCGAGATCATCGAAGGTTTACGCCATATTCCTAGCCAGATTGAAACCATCATTGACACCCAAGCAGATGCGATCGAAGCATTGGCACACGACTTTACTACCGAAACCGAAGACTTTATTTTTATTGGACGGGGTATCAACTTCCCGATTGCTTTAGAAGGTGCATTAAAGCTCAAAGAAATTTCTTATATCCATGCAGAAGCCTATCCCGCAGGAGAAATGAAGCATGGACCGATCGCTTTATTAGACAACAAAGTACCAGTAGTCGCCATCGCGATGCCTGGAAGCGTCTATGAAAAAGTCATTTCTAATGCCCAAGAAGCCAAAGCAAGAGATGCTCGTTTAATTGGTGTCACTACTGCTATGAATGCCACCGAAGCAGCCCACACTTTTGATGATGTCTTAACTGTCCCAGAAGTAGATGAATTAGTTTCTCCTGTGTTAGCGGTTATACCCTTACAGATGTTGTCGTATCATATTGCAGCGATTAAAGGGCTAGACGTAGATCAACCAAGAAATCTCGCAAAAAGCGTTACTGTTGAATAATCGACTCGATTTTTTGCTCTTAATTGTGGATTAATAATAAAGTTGGAAACTTAGTAATAAAGTTGGAAACTTTTTGCAGATTAATAATAAAGTTGGAAACTTTGACTGTACAATAATAGTAATACTGTATTGTTCAGTTTTCTAATGGCTAGAAGCAGATACGATTGGACTCAAGCTAAGTTTGAGCGATATGTAAAAGAAGGACGAGGTAAAGGTAGAGGAAAAGACTACAAGCCTTTGTAGAATTCAACTGAATTTATCCCCAAAGCCCTATTTAGTAAATTCAGGTTAATCTTGTTAATATACCAAACGTACGATTAGTCAAATTATCAAAATTGCTAGTTATGAAAACTTTATCCTGTATAAATTTCAGCAAAGTTTCCAACTTTATTTAATAAGGTTCATTTTTATCTGACCTAACAATAGGCTTTTTAGCCTGCAAAAGTTCCCAACTTTATTGTCACTCCACATTATTGCCAACATAAATGTCAAATCTAGAGCCGCTATCTGGATTTAAGATGTATTTTTTGCCTAGAAGTTAGCGATCGCCCAGTTTCAGGCTGCGTCCGACCTTGAGTACACAAAATGTATATTTCCCAATCTGACTATTAGAGCGATCGCCATAAATCTGGAGCTAATTTGTTTTGAATTAACAGTGATCGCCATTGAATTTGATAAATTAGTGTATTTATCAAACAATTTAAATCAAAATTTTTTTATCTTCTGTAGAAAAAATATCGCTTATTGCAGATTATAATTTGCTTAAAAACTTTACTGGAGCAATAAAATATAATTCTGATAAAATTAGTTTAATTAATAATCTTTGAGTGTTAATTTGCAGTAAGCTCGGAGGATACAATAAAATAGAACTTTTAAGATTTTGCTTGGCACTAACTAGACTTTCACGATTATTAATACTGATCTTTTTTCGATACAGATCTGCACAGTATAGATATAAAATACTATAACTTTGGTTTTTTTGTAGTTTTAGGTCAGTTGTCGCTGTTTGGTAAACTCGGTCTAGTAATAATAAACTTTCTTCCTTGAGCTGTTCAACCTTAGTAGACATCGAATTGGCAGACTGGCGATAATAAATCTGGAATTTAGGAACAACTGCAAAATTAAAATTTTTGGCTAAACGCAAATAAAAATCCCAATCTGCTGTATAGGCAAGTTTAGGATTAAAACCTGGAACTAGATCTAAAACATCTCGATGAACGAGAATATTAGAAGCATTAGTTAAAAAGTTGGTTTGTAGAAGCTGTTGGTAAACATCTCCTCGATAAGAGTAACGAGTTCCTGAAAATAAAGGTTTTCCCTGTTCGTCAATATACTGAGTCCAGCTATAAACCACTTTAGCTTCAGGATTTTGGTATAGTGCTTCAATCTGCAATGCTAATTTATCTGGACTCCATAGGTCGTCTGCATCTAAAAAAGCAATGAATTCTCCAGTAGCATGAGAAATACCGCGATTTCGAGCGGTAGCTACACCGCCATTTTCATAGCTAAAAAGCTTTAGTCGAGGTTCGGCTATATTTTTCACTACCGCTATCGTATTATCTTGAGAGCCATCGTCAATTACAATTATTTCGTAGTCACTAAAACTTTGTTGCTGTAGCGAAGTAATAGTTTCTTCTATTGTCTTCTTGGAGTTGTAAGTGGGAATGATTATTGATATTTTGGACATCTTGGCAAATTTTTAGGTTGAGTTGCAGAGATTAGCTGTAGAGTGCAAAGCGCAATTCACTCTAGAAAAATCAGGAGATAGGCAACAAAGGTTCAAAAGTGATGATTTAGTTAAGATTTTAGGCTAAGACTTAGGCTTAAATTATCTTTAAAATACTGCGTCTGATGTTTTGAATAGTTATCAATGATACTGAAAGAAGTTAAATCATCATAAATTGAAGCTGTGTTAATTTTATCTAAAGCAGGAATACCAGCTACAATAACATAAAAAAGCTTTAAAACTTTATATTTTTATCAAAAAAATATTTATCATTTTTTTGTGTAAAACTTTGGCAAAATCTGGTATATTTATTTTTTAATAATACATTTTTTGAATATATAAGCAATGCCTTGAGCAATAATTATTTTTTCTAAAACAAAGTGATTTAGATGAATATTTGATGATCTAAATAAAGCTATAAAATATTTTTATTTAATTTTGTAATATGCTTATTAGGCATCAATCTTATCAATTATCTATTGTAAACTAATGTAGAATAAAGGAAATTTTGACATCATCGGAGCAAAATTTTGTTCAGCAATTTTTAGGTTTTTAGAAACATTTATGAACGAAAAAGAAATTAAAACAGCATTTGCTAGAGATGGTTTTTTGGTGTGTAAAGGACTTTTCTCTCCAGAAGAAATGCAAATTTTACTCCAAGACATTAAAAATTCTCAAAGAAGATATGGAAAAGATGATTTAACCAAAGGTTCTATGACCTTTAAAAGCAGTGTTTTTTTTCGTAGTCCGAGAATTCAGCAATTTGTTAGTCAACAAAAGATTATCGATCTACTAAAGGTGTTGATTGGTCCCGATATCTGGGTGCGTTGGGATCAGGCAGTTGCTAAAGGTCCAAATTCCGATACTTTTCCTTGGCATCAAGATAACAATTACAGTAAGTTAAAAGATCCTCACTATCAATTTTGGGTGGCCTTAACCGAATCGAATGCGAATAATGGTGGTCTACTTGTGCAACCAGGTTCACATAAGCAGAATTTACTTTATCGATATGATGGATATGAAGTTGTTTATGATGGAGTACCACAAAGCCCTCTCTTAATTACAGCAGAACCTGGTGATGTAGTGATTTTTTCTTCGTTTACACTCCACAGTACGACTCCCAATATCACTCAAGATACTAGATGGGCGTATGTAATCGAATATATGTCTGTCGACCATTACGATCCTTATGTAGAGCCTCCTTACTTTGTCGTTGCTCGAAATGGTAAATCAAGCCCAGAGTTTGTTCATTCATATCGCGGCAAAAACAATCCGCTATCTCGTTTAAAATACTATATTTCTGACTTAAAACAACCTCAAAAAATACTTAAAAAATTAGCCTCCGGCAAGAATTAACCAAATTTTATAGTACAAAATAAATATATAAAAATGACTAATTAGCGAGATAAAGATATATGATTGATCTTTATCTCAGCTAAAGTTTTGTAATAGTTTTGATTAATTCAAGATCTATATTATTTTGAATTCTATCTACGAATAATCCTTTTAAATATTGCTATGCAAGCTACTATCGACGATAAATTTCCAATTCGTGCCAAAAAAGATTTCTTAGTATTTGGCTCACCTCTGATTGAAATTGATGAGATTAAAGAAGTTGTTGCCAGTATGAACACTGGCTGGCTGGGAACAGGTCCAAAAGTGGCAAAGTTTGAGCAAGTTTTTAAAAGCTATAAAAATGCAGACTATGCAGTTGCAGTTAATTCTTGTACAGCGGCGATACATTTGAGTATTTTAGCGACGGGGATTAAGCCTGGTGATGAGGTTATTACTACGCCTCTAACTTTTTGTGCTACTGTAAATGCCATTCTTCATGCGGGAGCAACTCCTGTATTAGCAGATGTAGATCCAGTTACGATGAACATAGACCCTGAACAAATAGCAGCAAAGATAACCGACAAAACAAAAGTTATTCTTCCTGTTCATTTTGCGGGTCGTCCTTGCGATATGAATGCTCTTTCTTCCTTAGTTGCAGACCACGATCTTAAAATGATTGAAGATTGCGCTCATGCAATTGAGACAGAATATCAAGGCCGTAAAGCTGGAACGTTTGGCGACTTTGGCTCTTTTAGTTTTTATGTGACTAAAAATATTACCACTGGGGAAGGCGGAATGATTCTGGCTCGTCAAAAATCTGCTGCTGCTCGTATTAAAACACTAGCATTACATGGAATGAGTAAAGATGCCTGGAAACGTTTTGGTGACGATGGCTATAAACACTATTATGTAGAAGAGTGTGGTTACAAATATAATATGATGGATCTGCAAGCTGCGATCGGAATTCATCAGCTAGCTAGAGTAGAAAAATATTGGCAGAGAAGAGAAGCAATTTGGCAACGATATCTACAAGCTTTTAGTGATTTACCCATAGGTTTACCAGCAAGTCCCGAAGTAAATACCAGGCATGGTTATCACTTGTTTACTATTCTTGTGGATGAGAAAAAAACAGGGATTAGTCGTGACAACTTTTTGAATGCAATGACAGCTCAAAATATTGGCGTGGGGGTACATTATTTGAGTATTCCCGAACATCCTTATTATCAAAAAACCTTTGGCTGGAAACCAGAAGATTATCCTAATGCGATGATGATTGGAAGACAAACGGTTAGTTTGCCATTGTCACCCAAGTTAACAGATAAAGATGTTGAGGATGTTATCTTAGCGGTTAAACAAATCTTTGAGTCAACTAAACATAGAAAAACTATTTAATTTAATCGTTTTTAAGTATAAATTATACGTTGAGCAGCAAAACAACTTGAATATCTAATTTTTGTAGCTTAGGTTGGCGATCGCAACACGGTACTTAGCCAAATCTAGGCCTTTCTTGGGTTTCAAACTTGCCATAAATCCAAACAAATCTAAATTGATGTTTAAACTTTTATTTAAACATCAATTTAGATTTGGCAAAATTTGACCCGAGAGGATTGAGGCAAATATAAATCTGTATAAAGCTGTGCTATGCAACACATATCATACCTAACAGCCTAAATTTGTTTTAGAAGTATGCTCAATTAATGCTAGTTTAATTAAAAGTTAACAAGTCCTTATTCATTGCTTAACTTAACATTCTATTAGCTACTATCCTTTTAGTCACTACTTATTGGGTTTGAAAAAGCAGTTAATTTCCGCAAATTTAAATTTATTTGGCGAACAGACATTGAGTCTGGCAAAAATATATATACCTGCCTTCTTATTCATTTTTTTAGTGTGGTTGACAAGTGAACTTACCAGCATCTCAGTGTATGAATTGGTTTCCGATCCTCATGAAGTAGGACGTATAGCACCATATGTTGGAATAGTTTCTAATGTTGGCCTTTTGTTTTTTTGTTGTACTGCCACTACTTGTTTGTTTACCAGTTATCTGATGCCTGCCGATAATAAGCAGAATAAAAAATGGAGATTATTTTTTCAATGCTCGGGATATCTCATGCTTCTGCTATTAATTGATGATGGCTTTCAGATTCACGAAAACTTTTCCACTTTACTATTTGGAGTGGATGCTAACATCGGGGTAATCAATAAAAAACTGCAAAGTGTATTGGAAACAATTGTATTTGGCTTCTATGGCTCCCTGTTTTGTTTTTACGGTCTTTATTTTAAAAAATTAATCTATCGTACAAAAACTTTATTGCTTGTATTAGCTTTTGGTTTTTTGGGGATGTCTATTCTTGTGGACGTTCTGCCTGAGAATCTTAAAGGTCACTTTATTTTAGAAGAAGGATTTAAATTATTAGGTATTGTCAGTTTAATGGCTTATTATATTAAGTTATGTTATCAAACAGTTAAGAAAACGTTATAATTGCGTTGTCTTGCCTAAGTTAACTTTTAGCGATTGTGTAACTGGTTAGTTTTCATTCTCTTGATTAAAAAATTGATAGTAGATTCCTCTACCATCTGTACCAATAAAAACTAGATCGGTTTCTTGCTGACTAGCTTCTAAAACTAAAATAGTTTTTGCACTATCGCTAATAAAGAAATATCGTTTAGTTTACGCCAAGATTTTCCCCGATCGCGAGATCTAAATAGACCTTCGCCTTGGTTAGCAACTTTGCCATATAGATAAATAATAGGAAAGTCATTGGTTTTTGTTGGTTTCCCAAAGGCAAAAAGTCTAGATTGTTCTATTTGGGGTATGGCAGTGAAATTAATTCCGCCATCTTGAGAAACATAGATGCCATCGCGATCGAGACTTAACCAGACCTCATCTTCTATTCCTGGTACAGTTTTAATAACATGATCCTCAACCGATGGCAAAGAGTTATTAACCCCCGAAAAAGTTACTCCGCCATCATCGCTACCATATAACGTTCCTCCTGCATAGTAATAAAACTTGTTACCATCAACCCCATCAGCAGCCAGAGACTGCGCCCAATTCCAAGGGCCAATAACGCCATCAGGTAATCCTGAAACCTGTTGCCAGGACTTGCCGCGATCGCTATAAAGACTGTCAGTTGTGAGCAAAGCAAAATTAGATAAACTCAGCACTCGGGTTGGTTAAGGTAGTTGACCCGACTCGACAATCATTTATTGTGGGGAGACGGGATAATTAAGCTCAAGGATCGAAATAGTTGTCATTTAATATGGAACTTTTCAACAATTAGCTAACCTAATCAGCATTTATCAGTCAATCGACCTCAACAGGGGGAGGATTTTGACTAATTTGAGTCGCTGAAAGAGTAGTCATAGTAAAAGTCCGCCACCTTTTTTTAACGTACTTGAATTTACCAATGCCTATATCGCCGACGGTAGTCCAAGAGCTATCCCATTGAGCATTCAAACTCTTCCAATAATCACCGCCCATACCAAGTAGATAACGAGCTTTAGATCTATCGTCTGCTAGTCGAGGATTATCAATTACGAGTCTTGCTTGTACGGCAGTATAGATACCAGCTACATTTTTAGGATCGATCGACACTCTACCAGTTGTGGGCCAAAAGTGAAAGTTATATCCTTTGCCAGCTTTAACCGATATGCTATCGTTCTTTTCATAACGGATATCTGCTGATTTGCTAGCATTACCTGCATAATCTTCTCGATATGCTGCACCTTCAACCTTTTGCGAGCTTTGCAAAAGATGCCATTTGCCATCCTGTTTACCGAGCATGTATGCTTTAATATTTTTGATTTGCACTCGGCTGTTAACAGCAGGATTGCCTGTGGCATCTTCGTACAGATGCCCCCATGCCGTCATAGCTTGGAAGTTGCCTGGATTATTTCCCATACTCAAACGAGGTTGAGATGCCCAATCTAAATTTTCTGGAACGCCTTTGGGAATTCCTTCATGGGGGGGAGTCATATCGTAAATGATAGTTTTAACCAAATTTATTTGGTTCATAGTACTTTCATTTAC
Source organism: Coleofasciculaceae cyanobacterium (assembly GCA_036703275.1). Taxonomy (NCBI): domain Bacteria; kingdom Bacillati; phylum Cyanobacteriota; class Cyanophyceae; order Coleofasciculales; family Coleofasciculaceae; species Coleofasciculaceae cyanobacterium. The sequence continues at coordinate 50,368 of DATNPK010000089.1, forward strand.
TATAGAAATTGTATTTAGAGTCAGTAAGTTTACTTGGTAAACAACACAGCTAAATACTATGGCAAAGAGACAAAATAGAAAAGATAATTTTTTAATTCGCATATTAGCATATCAATAGATTGAGAAATAGAAAACAAAATCGCATACGCCATTGTACTGTCTAAATTTAAAATTTTATGACTAAAAAAGCTATAAGCTCTATACACTGTAGAGTCTATCGATTTTGCGTTTTATTTAACAGTTCTATTTATCTATGCTATTGTTGAAAAAATTTTACTTTTCAGCGCGATTTTTTTACCTATCGTAATTACATTGCTTAAAAGACAAAGCTTTTGGCAATTTCTACTAATGGCTTTCGTTTGGATTAGAAATTGTAACTCTCCCTTGTTTTAAAAGTGTTAATATCCATTTTTTGATTAACCACGTTATTAAGTCTCTAATTGTACTGGACTTTATTCGCAGGTTTTTGAATATCTTCAATTTTTTCTTGAATTATTTACCGTACAAAGGTTTTTGGGTTGAATGCCTGCCGCGTAGCCCAAATACTAAAAAAAGGTAAAACTATAACATGAGATAACAAAACAGCTGCTGCAACCCAATAAATTCCCCAGCTAACAGCAATTAAAATAGACGCTACAAAAACAACCGTAAATATTAGATCTAAATAAAGACTTACCTGAGTTTTGTTAACAGTATTTAGAAGTATAGAGGCTGTCCAAGCAAAACTACGAGGGATTACTGAAAGACAAATCATAATTAAAATTGGTACGGCAGAAATCCATTTTTCACCAAAAATAATTGGTACATAAACAGGAGCTAAACTTGATTGTAATAACACTAAGGGAACTAAAATTAACGCATTGGACTTTAAGCTACTGTAATATTGTTTTTTTAGCTTATCTCGATTTTCTCTAACTTCACAAAGATGAGGAAACAAAGCTGAATTTAGAGCATAGACGACATTGGTGGTAATACCCGAACCAGCATTGAAAGCAAAAAAGTAACTTCCTAAAGCTTCAACTCCTAAAAATTTACCCACAATTAAATAGTCAAAATTCATTCTTAATTTATTAAGAAGCTCTACTCCCAATAAGTTTTTGCCAAAGTTAGTTATTTCTTGCCAGCCTTCAAGATTAAACTTTCTAGGTGGTCGCCAAGAACTATATTTCCAAGTAATAAAAATCCACACTGGGTTAGACAACAACATCGCGAAAACTATTGACCATATTCCCATTCCCAATAGGGTTAAAATAACGATAATAAGATTACTGACAAAAGATTGTCCAGCATGGCACATTGCTGTAATTTTAAGTCTATTTTCCCGTTCGATAATGGCAGAATTAACCATGAACAATGGGAAAGTCAAATAAACTAAAGCTGATGCACAAAGAGGAAAAATTAGCTTGTTATTATCATAAAAATAGGCAATAGGAAAAGAGGCAGCACACTGAAGCACAAAGATGCCAATGCACATAAACCAATTAAGCCAGTAAGAAGTGTTGGCAATAGTGGTTACATGTCTTTCCTCGGCTTGAATAATTTTGGCACTAATACCATGTTTAAAGGTAAAAATACTGGCAATATCGAAAGTAGTGTAGACAAATGCCATTAATCCATAATCTTCAGTACTAAATACTCTTGCTAAAGTAACTGTTGCACCCAAACGAAAAATTCGATTAAATAGTTCTGCCCCTCCAAGCCAACCAACATTACGTAAATATTTGCCAGAAAATATTGCTTTAAATTTATCGAGCATTTATTTTTATTTATCAATAAATAATTTTAAGTTCCGATTGTTATCGAGGATCGCTAACTAAAAAAGGTTTTTTAAGTAAGGAAATTAAATTATTTACCAGATTATTTGGTAAAGCTTGTTTAAGTAATAATTTAACTAACAATACATAACTATCTTTCTGGCGTAAAATAGTAGGATCAAGGCGGATTGCTTGCCAAAATCTAGCTCTAGCCTGTGCCAAATCTCGAACATCAGAACTATGGTTAAGATATAGTCCCCCACAGTACCAAGCAAAATTAGCCAGACTTTTGTTTTTTAAGGATTTAAGCTCTGCGGGCATAGTTTGATAAACCCTTTCCAAAACACGCAATCCTTCTGTTTCCATGATGTGCGCTTTGGAAGTCATAGTTCCTGCTGTCTTGAGATAAAGAATTTGTGAATCTGGAACTAGGACGAATTCCCATTTTGCTGCTAGTCGCAAATAATAATCCCAATCTTCGCAAGATTTCAGGGTTGGCTTAAACTCTCCTACCGATTCAATTGCTTCCCGTCGAGCCAATATATTAGAACCATTGCCAATGAAATTACCTAATAATAAGTCAGGATAAATATTGCCTGTCAAATTAGATTTCTGCTCAGGGACAAAAGTAATCTTATCGGGATTTTCAGGATCTTGCACCATACAAATTACCCAGCTATAGGCTACTCCTGCTTGAGGGTTTTGTTGTAGTGCCAATAGTTGTTTTTCTAGCTTATCTTTTGTCCACAAATCATCAGCGTCAATAAACGAAATATAATCTCCAGTGGCACGAGATATGCCACGATTACGAGCGGTAGGTAATCCGCCATTTTTATAGGAATAAACCTTGAGTCGTTCATCGCGAACAGACTCTAATAGTTCTAAGGTGCGATCGCTAGAACCATCATTAATGACTATAATTTCTAGGTTTTTATAGGTTTGTTGTCGAATTGATTCTATGGTCTTAAGAATTGTTCGTTCGGCATTATAAGCAGGAACGATCGCTGAAATAGTAGTCATATTACAATCAAGTAATTGTTTTGACGGGAATTAGTTGCCAGAAAATTTTAAGCTGCGACGCAATCTGTAGAAAATGGCTAAAAATTGTCGATAGCCGTCTGTCCCGAAGCATTGCATGATTGCGATCGCTAAAGTTATACGAATATGTTCTTTAGAAAAACGTAGCCAAGGATGATAAAGAAGAGCTTGTTCATAAAAATATTTTGCTTTTTTGTAATCAGGAGCGCGACTTTGTAGAGCTTTCCAAGCAAGACAAAAGTAAGCAAAACCATAGCTTCGCCCTTTCAGGTAATGCAAGTTTGATGGAGCAGAAGCAAATGCTTTTTCAAGAACAATACTAAAACTTTCTTCCATTGCTTGCCAATTTCTGGAAGCACTTGTAGAAGACTGCCGATAATACACTAGAGTTTCTTTTATTACTTTAAAAGGATAAACAGAGGCAATCCTCAACCACATATCCCAGTCTTCAACAAAAGAGCGCAAATTCTGGTCAAACATTCCCACAGCTTCAAAGCAGGAGCGACGAACCATAGCTACACTGCCACACCAAACAATATTGTAACCAATCAGAGTCTTCCAGACATTACCTTCAGCATGACTTTTAAACACCCTCCCTGTCCGTATACCTTGCTCGTTAATTAAAGCGGACCAAGTATAGACTAGTCCTACTGCTGGGTTTTCTTCAAGACAATGTACTTGCTTTTCTAATTTAGTTGATTCCCAAAGATCGTCCGCATCCAGAAATGCTAAATACTTGCCTTGAGCGTAGCCAATACCCGTATTTCTTGCTGCTGCTAATCCTTGATTAGTAGTGTGACAAATAAGTTTGACTCGCGGGTCTGTTATTTGGGAAACCCACTTCTCAGTTTTATCCGAGCTACCATCGTTAACAACTATCACTTCAAAATCAGCGAAAGTTTGACTTAGTACAGTTGCCATAGTTTCGGGAAGATAAGTCATGGCATTGTAGGCTGGAATAATAATAGAAATATTTGGCATCTTTTTGTTACTAAAAATTGATTTGAAATATCATTTTTACAAAGTTCATTTTCATTACTTTTGTCCCACTAATATCACTCCCAATAATGCCCTTATCGGTAAAAAATTTCCTAGTTTGTTCCTTAGCTTAAATGGTATTGATTTCAAAATATTTTCAATTATTTTAATTATAAATAACGGAAATCTTAAATAAATTCCCTTTCCACCTATATAAGCTATCAACTTAGAAAAACCAACCTGATAAAAAAGATCGGAAAGCTCAGTTTGAGTATATTCTTTCAAATGAAATCCTGTTGCTTCTTCATCAAAATATTTAGAAACATCGTGTGGTCCACACAACCGATTTGGTGTGATGCAAATATATACACCTCCAGGAGTAATAGATTGATAAATATTATGTAGTTGTTCTAAAGCATCGTCAGGATGTAAATGTTCCATTAACTGATTACTATAAGCAATAGTTATAGTATTTTGAGAAAGGGGAATGCTGCAACCATCAGAAATAATTAATTTAGAATTTTTAGGATAGGCTGAATGTTGAACAATTTCTGGAGATACATCAACTGCATAAACTTTTTTTACCCATTTAGCTACCTCAAATGATAAACAACAATCTCCAGGTCCGACTTCAAGAAAGATAGAGTCGGGTTTTAAATATTTAATTAATAGACGCATCTTTCGCGATACTTCTTTAGCAGAAGCTACAGGATCGGCTTTTCGATTTATCTGCGGATGACTAGGAACTTGCTTAAATAATTCATCATAAAGAGCATTGTATAAATATTGTCTTTCTTCCTTACGAGAATTTCGTAATTTAGTAGCTAATTCCTTTTCTATTTTGTAGTGTTCTTTAATTTGTTGAAGTGTTCTGTTATCGTCCTCAAATCTTTTTATATTCATTAAAATATTTCCATAATTATGTATGCGAACTAGTTAGCATGTATCTGCTAATACGCTTCCAATTTTTGTTTAGTTCGATTAAATAAAAAACTTTTTTCTTTAAAGGCAATTCCTAAAATTACTAAACCAGGCCAATAAATATAAGTTAAACCATCAATATTTTCGCCAAAACTAAAGATTATTATTACTAAAAGAAGGCTCAAGCCTACTTGTGCTATTTGGGAGTTTTGGGCTTTAAAGACTAGCTCGATCAAACTCCAAACTAAAGGTATGGCTAAACTCAAACAACCAACTATACCATGAGCGTAGAGAAGGCTAAACCAAGTATGGTGAGTTCCGATAGGCAGATTAGCTGTTACTATTGGTCCGCTTGCGCTAATCGAGCCATGTCCCCAGACTGGAGCTTCATTCTGCCAGCGATATAAAGCCATTCTTTGTAAAACACTTCGAATTTTAGAAGAACCAGGTCTGGTATTGGTAAATTCTTCTTTAAAAGCATTCATCGCATTAATGAGTGTCGGTGCTAAGAAACCTCCGCCAAAAGCAACCAATCCAGTTAGTAACTGTATTAAAGGACGAGAGATATTAGATAACAACCAACTTAAAAACCAAGCTAGAGGTAAACAAATAATTGCCAACCGAGAAACAGAACCTACTACCATTGCAACTGCGCCAATCATTCCCAAGCATCTCAATTTACGATTTTCTTCCTGCCATGCGAGAAAAAAATAAATATTGGCAACTAAGCCTAAAGCAGGAGCCCAAGGAGTAAATAATACTAAACGAAACTCGGTTCCATTATCCAAAAGACTGCCAAAAATGTACACATTATAAAATTCGCCCCCACCAAAAATTTGCAGTGGAGACGTATAAATCACATCGGGCATTCTTACAACACTGGCTATCAATACCATAAATATGCTTTGTATACAGAGAATGCAAACAGCCCGATAAATTAATTGAGGACGAATCTTAAAACTGCCAACTAGCATAAATACGGGAAACAGAACCCAAGTTCTCAACCATCGGTTCACTGAAGAACTGATTAATTTTGTCAAACCCAAGTCAAAATTAGAATGCCCTACAATCAAAGCTACTTCAATCATCAAAATTCCAATAATCCACAACCAGACAGTGAAGGGTATAGTTATTTTTTCTTCTGAAGAAATTGTGTCCGTTTGATTCCACCATTGCCAAAAAAGATATAAAACCAAAAAATATCCGAGTAATGATGCGAGTAAGTATTGCCCTCCCAAATAGTAGATAGGATACGTTCCAATTATGTAAGACCAAATCAATTTTTCTGGCAGATTTTGGGGTTCTATTAAATTGCCGCTCATTTTTTACTCGCTACTGAATTGTTAGAATGATTAAAGCTTGGCAGCAGATTTAGTTCGAGTTTTTCTTCTTTTTGTGCTTGCCGATTTTGGCGATCGCGCCACCACAGCGAAAACAATCCTGTAGTTAAGAAAAAAGAACCCATAAAAGAACCTAAAAGCACAAAATTTGACTTCAGACTGCTAGGTTCATCTGGAATACTAGGTTTACTTACTATTTGGATCCGAGGATAAGAGGCAAAAATATCTGATTTACTCAAATCTAGTTTGGTCATGGTAGAAGAAAAGACTGCTTCTGCAATTTGAACATCGCGTTGAAGATTAGCTAAATTTGACTCCTGCGGGGACAAACTTGACAATCTATTTTCTAAATTCTTAATTTGCTGCTCTAATTCTCGAGCGCGATCTTGAAGACCTTTTTGCTGTGTTTGCTGTGAGATTAGTTCTTGAAATAGAACTGCTCTTTTTGAACCATCTGAACTACTACTATTCAAACTCAATCGTTCTAAGAAAGACTGAGAAACAGATCTATTTAGTAAAGACTGACCTCGTTGCACGAGTGACGACAATACTTCATTTTTTTCTGCTTGTTTGTCAATTACAATCGGATTAGCCGATAAAAACTTAGATTCCAAATTAACTAACTCACCATTTATTCGGCTATAATCGCTCAAATATTGTTGAAATAGCGGATCGGACTGAAGCACAAAGGCATCAGCAGCTTCTCGAGCAGATAAACCCAGATTGACTGACAGCTCTTGTAAACTGGCATCTATTTGCTTTAGTTCTGCTAAAGTTTCCGCTTTCTGTAATCGCAAGTTTTCAATATTGGTGGATAAATTTTGCATTTGTTCTCTCGAACTAACAGGTGCAAGAGTTTTATACTTAGACAGACGTTGCTGTGCTTTTTGCAACTGCTTTTTTGATGAATCGAGAGTTGCCTGCAACTTCCAATCTTGCTGCTCAATTTCTTGTTCTCTAAGTCGATCTAATCTCGCTTCCAAAGCATCTTGGAGAGCTAACGCCTTTTTATAAGCTTTTTGGGGAGTTTCTCCTTCAATCTCAAACTTCATTAAGGTGGTATTATCCACAATGTTGATTTGAGGCTTTCCTAATTCTCCAATCGGAATATAGAGTTGACTTGCTGCTGCTTCTCGAACTTCTGTTGTTTCAGCCAGAAATTTATAGTTTTCTCTGGGATCGGAAACATCGCTATTGCTGAAGGGAGAATCGCTTTGAGAAGAAGCATTGGCAATTTCGGGTAAATTGACATTGGTAGAGCTGCTGCCTGTCGGAAGGCTAATTGCCCATTCGCTCTTATAGGTGGGAGCTTTCAGAATTAGATAGGCTAAAGCTGCTGTCCATAATAAAGTATTCCCAATCAGCCATATTGCTAAATAAGATTTCCGACTTCTATGAAAGCGACGTAAACTAAACCCGGTTTCGAAGTTTGCAAGGTTTACGGTTTTTACAGATGAACGAATTGCACTTATTTCTGAGGGTTTTGGCTTTCTAGATTCGCTCGTTTTTGTTGGTAGCAAATTTAAATTGAACTCTGGGATTTGAGACAGTGTTTGATTCAATAAACCCGGTCCAATTTGAGCATAGCCTCTGTGTACAAATCTAATCACTGCTATTAATTCGTCAAGAGGAGGAACTTTGATTAAATAACCAGTTGCTCCAGCCTTTATCGCCTGATCTAGGTAGTAAGCTTCATCATGCACACTTAAAACAATTACTTTAACTCTAGTAAATTGCTCACAGATAATACGCGTTGTGGCAATCCCATCTAAACCAGGCATTTCCAGGTCAATCAAAACCAAGTCTGGATGCAGCTTACCAACTTGCTCTATGGCACTATAACCATCACTAGCAGTACCCACAATTTCCAAATCTACTACAGGCTCTAACCAAACCCTAAGGGATTCTCTGAAAGTTTTTTGATCGTCAACTAATAAAATCCGAATCATATTATTTTTTGTCAAAAAGTTAGCTCATTTCGACGGTGAATTGGCTTAATTTGATTGCTATGAAAATCTAACTAATAAATTTACTTTTTTATAAAAAAGAGTTTGAAATTTTAGTAATTTATACTCAGCAATATACATTTAAAGCCTACTTTTGTAAATATAGATTCAAATATGTTGCATTTTGTATAAGCTTTGTAGTGTAGTGTATGGTTTAGCTCTTTACATAGTCATTGGAATACATATGAACTACAAAATGAATAGTGAGTTATTACTAATTTTGTGATTATAACGATACCGATTAATCAGACAAAGAAGTAGTTGTTCATCGCAACATCACATTAATTAAAAATATTGCTTGAAACATAATATAATCTATGATAATCTTTATCAGTATAAGCTTTTAAAATAAACACTTAATTTATATTATATATCTGCGAACCATTTTGGGTACGTACTACTCAAAACGCGCATATAAATTGATTCTGTTGCTTATGCATATCCATAACTTACATAAGCTTATGTAATTGATTGTGAAAAAACATGAAAAATAAGCCCACACTATCAATTTTCTACCAGTTTAATCCTTGGAGTAGTAGCATTGGTGGGATTCAAACTTTTGTCTGCTCTTTTTTAAAGTATGCTCCTCCAGAGTTTGAAGTCAGGCTTATAGGCACTGGAGACAACGATACAGCTATTGGACAGTGGCAAAAAAAAGAATTTGCGGGTCGAGAAATTCAATTTATGCCCCTAATCAAAATCGAAAACGATGATGTTCGGCATTTAATTCCCACAACTTTAAAATATACAGCTGCTCTACTCAAACATGATTTTGCCTCGGATTTCATGCACTTCAATCGTATTGAAGCAGCTTTAGCGACTAGTAACTGGCAAGGAGAGAAAACTCTTTTAGTTCATAATGATATCCAAAAACAAATGGATCCAGTTGCTGGTAATAACGCGATTCTTTGGCAAAAGTTTCCCACAGCTTATTTCGCTTTAGAAGGCTGGTTAATCAAGCAGTTTGATTACATCTATTCTTGTCATACTCAGACAGCCGAGTTTTATCAGCAAAAATATTCCCAACTAGCTGACAAGATTAGCTATCTCAAAAATACAGTCGATGAAGAGCGATTCTATCCTTTAGATTTTGCAACCAAACAAAAGCAACAGCAAGCATTAGCAACAGAAATGGGGTTGCCTGAAGATACTCGTTTCATCCTTTTTGCTGGTCGTCTTCATCCCCAAAAAGATCCTTTGTTACTGATTGAGGCTTTTGCTGTTCTTAAACAACCTAAGGTTCACTTATTAATGGCTGGTGCAGGAGAATTAAAATCGCAAATAAAGGCAAAAATAGACGATCTTGGTTTAGCACAACAGGTGACAATGCTAGGAGCAGTACCTCAAGATAAATTAGCTTCTTTACACCAAGTCAGTAGTGTTTTTGTTCTTTCCAGTGTTTATGAGGGTTTACCCCTTACGGTTTTAGAAGCACTATCCTGCGGTACGCCAGTAGTTACTACCAATTCAGGAGAAACGCCAGACTTCTTAACTAATGATAGTGGCATTGTTTGCGACCAAAGAACGCCTCAAGCGATCGCAGCCGCGCTCAGGCAAGTCTTACAACACCCAGCAAAGTATCCCCCTGCCGCCTGTGTCCGAACAGCTAAGCCCTACAGTGCCAAAACAGTCGTAGGCGAAGTTTATCAAAATATGCTGGAGAGATGGGATCAAAGCTCAGCCTCGAATACCTTAACGAATCAGCCAATCGCTAAAAAACAATTCGTTTAAAAAATCCTTTTAGAAAAATTGTAACTTAAAAATATGAAGATAGCCGTTATTGGAGTCAAGGGACTACCTGCTAATCAGGGTGGGATTGAACATTACTGTCAGGCACTCTATCCCCGAATGGTTGAACTAGGACATACCGTAGATTTGTATTCTCGTTCCAGTTATACAAAGCAGCCTTGGTTCTCTATTCGCCAATATCATGGAGTACGAGTAATTTGCATCCCTTCATTGCCGTTTCGAGGGCTAGATGCTTTAACTAACTCGGCTTTAGCTGCGATCGCAGCTACATTAAAAGACTACGATATTGTTCACTTTCATGCCCTAGGACCTTCCTTGTTTAGTTTTATCCCTCGGTTGTTATCCTCGGCCAAAATCATTGCAACCTGTCAGGGATTAGATTGGCAGCGAGGAAAATGGGGCAAGTTATCTAGCCGTATTATTCATTGGGGAGAAAAAGCGGCAGCTAAGTATGCTCACAATGTAGTTGTAGTTTCCCAAGCCCTAAGAACATACTTTGAAAAAACTTATGAGATCGAACCTATATATATTCCTAATGGACCAGGGATATATGCAAAATCCGATCCAAATTTTTTGTGTGTTAGGTCTTTTGATTTGAAGCCAGGCAGATATTTACTTTTTGTCGGTCGGTTAGTACCTGAAAAACGACCAGACTTATTAATAGAAGCGTTTAAAAGACTGAAGCGATCTAACTGGAAATTGGTTCTAGCAGGGGGGGACAGCGACACCACTGAATACATCAGTAAACTGATGAAATTATCTGGTAATAATCCTAATATTGTTTTTGCAGGAGAACTTCGAGGTAGTAGTTTAGCAGAAATGGTGAGGGGGGCAGGTTTATTTGTCCTACCCTCAGATCTTGAAGGATTGCCTTTAGCGATGTTGGAAGCGATGCGGGAAGGTGTACCCGTAGTTGCTAGCGACATTCTTCCTCATCAACAGTTGATTGGTAGCGATCGCGGAGTTTTATTTGATTCGGGAAGTGCAATTTCCTGCTCCGAAGCTCTAGATTGGGCAATTGATCGACCAGAAAAATTAGCTGTCATGGCGAGAAATGCACGAGAGCATATCAAGGCTAACTATGACTGGGATAAGATCACCATTGATAATTTATCTGTTTACGATCGAGACTTTAAACTAGATTCTTCAGGAAAAATTACTGGTTCAACCGCTGCCAATTCTCAGGTTACATCGCTGAAAGCAAAAGTTACGCAATCATAAAATCATCAAGAGTTTCAGTCGAGTAATTAACGGAAAAAAATCAAAATTTTCGCAGGCGATCGCGCGTTGGGCATAAATCCTTATTATGTTGCCGAAAATTGATGGTTTACGTTTGTTAGAAAATATTTGTTCGGCAAAAATTCTGACTCCTGTGTTGTTGTTAACAGTAGCGGTATAGCTGCTCAAGATTTGCCTTACTTGTTCGATCGCTTTTACCGTCGCGATCGCGATCACGACATTCCAGGTGCGGGTTGGGGACTAGCGATCGCTACTTTAATTGCCCGTTGTCATGGTGGTCAAATTTCTGTCACTAGTCAAATACATATGAACTAACTACCTTTAAAGTTAGCTTACCTATGTTTAATAGTTAGCATTGCCAAATCGGGAAAGGGTAAATAAGAGAATAGTTAGAATGACATTCTCAGCTAATTTATTCTAAGATGGTCGCGATTTCTTTAAGATAAACCTGCTCTAATAATTCTCCTGATTCTAATTCATACTGTTCCAACAAACCTCGATGTCTGATACTAATTTGTCGGTCTTGTTTAATAATTACCGTGGAGTCAGGAAAAACATCCCGCGCTAACATAGTTTCTACCTCGCTGGGGTCGTCTAAAACTACCATGTTGCTACCATAGTAAAACATTCCTTCTGTATTTAATACTTTTTCGTCGTATTCGGCAATTAATAAATCTAATCGAGGATTGCGTAAGAGATTACGGACATTGGTATTGTAATTAGAGTTGAGTTGCTTTTCAGAACGATTGACAATAATTCCTTCGCGACATACTGCACCAATTGTCCAATCAGGATGAAACGTCAGAATGCGATCGCTCAATCGCTGTAGCTGTCTTAGGGTAATACGGTTAAGGCTAATAATGGGAATTCGAGCATCTTTACCCGAATCAAAAAAGGTTTCCAAAATGCGTGAGGTAACGTCTACTGGTTCACCAATGGCAGGATTGAGGTGCATATAAACTCCTGGTGCAGCGTTAATTTCAATAATGCCAAAGCTATTTTGTTTCCAGGATTTAGCAATATCGGCAGTAATGATATCAATTCCCATGCAGGTAAGGCGGAAATGCTGAGCAATATCCTGTGCCAAAATAATATTATCAGGATGTATTTTATTAGTGGCATCGATACTAAAACCACCAGAAGAAAGATTAGCAACCTTACGTAAATAGACAATGCGATCGTTTTCAATTACGCTATCTAAATCCAGTCCCTGTTCTAATAAATACAGGTACATCGCCTCATCAGTTTGGATTTTACCCATTGGCGAATTAGGAGTGTCATTGCGTTGGGGAGAACGATTTTCTCTTTCAATCAGTTCTCTTAAAGAAGATCGACCATTGCCAGTTACTGAGGCTGGTTGACGTTCAATCGCTGCGACAAAACGACCGTTAACGCATAGTAAACGATAATCATGACCTGCAATGCTATTTTCCACAATAATTGCTGATTTTTCCCCTTCGGGAACAGCATCTACCGCCCTTTGATAAGCGGTTTTCAGTTCAGATTCTGCTTGTATGTCGGCAGTTACCCCAATACCTTTATGTCCCGATACGGGTTTGACAGCCACGGGATAACCCAATTCTTCGGCCGCATCACAGGCTGCCTCGAAAGAGTAAACTATATCCCCTTGAGGTACGGGAAAACCTAACTCGGCTAAAAATCGTTTGCAATCATCTTTTTGCGTTGTAAAGTCAGAATCGAGATGACTATCAGTATCAAAAGTGGTGGCTACTCCTCTGATTTGCTTTTTGCCATAACCATACTGCATCAATCTTTCATCCCAAAGATAAAAGCTAGGTATTTCTTTGGCATTTGCCGATCGCAATAGAGCATATACAGTCGGGCCACCATATACTGAATTACGAAAAACTTGTTGCAAGCTATCAATTTGTGAGGCAATTTCCAAATCCTCGCCCCTGGCGAGCGCCTCAAACCAATCCCAGACTGTATAAATTACCTCTCTTGTAGTGCGCAGATGTAGTGCTTCTATGGCAATTTTGGCAGATTCAGATTCTTGAGGATACGGTTGCGCCACTGGACGCAACGGGAGATGTCCGTGCTGCTGTACACTCCAACCCTGGAGATGTAAATCCATGTCTAGCTTATTTACCATCGAAGCTGTACTAGCAAATAACTCTGCATGAGAAGAATATTCTTTTTCGGTTAATCGGGGATAACGCGCTCCCAATACAGCTAAATAATCAGAGATAGGCAAAGGGCGATCGCATCCTGTTAAGACCAATTCAAACACCAATGAGGCTCGATTTAAATAAGGATTTGGTCCTAGATATTCTTGAAAGTTGAATAAATCAAAAACATCGGTGTTCCTAGCATTTACACGAACTGGTCGATCTATGTCCATTAACCTTGAATTTCTTTCACAGCAACATCACTTACAGTAGGGATAGCTTTGGTTTTTCACCTCTATCCAGGGATTTATTTTTTAGCTAACCAAACTAAACACTTCTGCTCTGCAAGCTGATATTTTATATATACTAATTGTTTTTCAATTTTATAGAAAGTAAAAGGGGATCGTGCCATATTAACCAATAATTATTAGTTATCTATCTTGCAAAATATTAAAATACACCTTTAGCAATATACAAATCAATTTAAAAATATGTTTTATTAGAAATTATCAATATTATAATAGATAAGTTAATGTAGCTATGGTGGCACTTGAATCTAAAAAAAGCGATGACAAAAATGTGGAAGCTGTTAGCAAATCTCAATCTGGACAGCTAATAATTATTGGTGGTGCGGAAGATAAAGAGGGTGAATGTAAAATATTAAGAGAATTTATCCGTCGTGCAGGAGGCAGAAACGCTCGAATTGTGGTGATGACTGTGGCGACATCTTTGCCTGAGGAAGTAGGTTCAGACTATCGATATTTATTTGAAAAGTTGGGTGCAGACACAGTTGAGATTGTCGATACCGAACGTCGAGAAGATGCTAGTAATGAAGGAAATCTAGAAGTTATTGATAACGCCACGGGAGTATTTTTCACAGGAGGCGATCAAGCTCGGATTACCGAAATTCTTAAAGATAGCGAGATTGACAATCTGCTTCATCAAAAGTTCGAGCAGGGTTTAGTTATCGCAGGTACAAGTGCAGGAGCAGCCATGATGCCCGATATTATGATTGTTGAAGGCGACGGCGAAACTAATCCTCGTCTGGATACGGTTACTTTAGAGCCAGGTATGGGTTTCTTACCCCAAGTAGCGATCGATCAGCATTTTTCCCAAAGAGGTAGACTGGGCAGGTTTGTTTCTGCTTTAATTCAACAACCTGCGGTATTAGGTTTTGGTATTGACGAAAATACGGCGATCGCCGTAAATGGAGATGAAATCGAAGTTATTGGTGAAGGTGCAGTAACTATTGTTGATGTTGCCAATCTCAGTCACACTAACCTCAATGAATCTCTACAGGATGAAGCTTTAGCAATATGTGGTGCAAAATTGCATATCTTACCTAATGGCTATCGCTTTAGTCTCAAACAAAGAGATTGTCTTTGTTAATCTTAATCAGCAATAAATTTATATTTTTAATGAATAAACTTGATATGAACTAAGAGCTGCTTGAGTTAAAATCAAATCTTCAGCTAAATATATTTGTTCTTTACTGATTACTCCCAAAATCAGACGGGGGTTGTCGCGATCAACCACTGGTAGTAAATATAACCCCCTAGTTCCCATGCGCTCTAAAGCCGAACTGATTGGTTCTTCGGGATAAGTATAGAGAACTTCTAAGGTACAGATATCTTGTAGTTGTGGTCGATCTGTCTGTGGTGCTGAGTGTTGTTGGAGTTCTAGAACATGGCGTTTAATATCTGCCAGAGTAACAATACCGATCAATTGCTGCTGTTGGTCGATTACTAAAGCAGTGTGAGATTTATTGCTTAAGATTGTTTCCCCAGCCTCTAGCACTGATAAAGATTGAGGCAATGCCAAATAAGAACTTGACATCATTTCGGCTACAGACATTTGACCTAGCAATTCTCGTTCATCCTGTTTTTCTAAGTTCATGCCCATTTGCTGAAGGTTTAAGCCATCGGTTGCTTGTTGAGATTGAATCAAACCAATAATCCAAACGCTAACGCCCACAGCAGCCATTAAAGGTAAGATAATCGAATAATTTTGAGTTAGCTCAAACAGTAAAGCGATCGCGGTTAAAGGCGCGTTAACACTTGCAGCTAAAACAGCTGCCATGCCCACGATGGCGTAAGCAGGAGGCGGGGCAATGGCTAATTCTGGAGGCACGATTAAAGCTAAGATATTGCCGTAAGTCGATCCCAAACAGGCCCCTAAAAATATAGCTGGAGCAAAAACTCCGCCTACAAAACCGCTACCTAAACTAATAGCGGTGACAATTAATTTAACTATGAGCAACCAAGACAATAAAGCCAGGGAAAATTGGCTTCCCCTTAAAATCTGCTCTACCGTGCCATAATCTACTCCCAAAACTTGGGGTAAGCTTAAGGCTACCGTACCAAGAACTATCCCACCAAGGGCAGGTTTGAGCCAGATCGGTAGTTTGCCTAACCACTGTAAACCAGCAATTTCTCCTCGAAAACTAGCTTGCGCCAATTTAATTGCTTGGGTGTAGGTAAAAGCGACAAGACTAGCTAATAATCCTAAGCCCAAGTAAAATAACCATTCCCAATAGCTAAAAACTTGATAAGTTGGTAATTCTAAAGCTGGATGTACGCCCAAAATCGACGAGGCGATCGCCGCACTAATAAAGGCAGACAGCAAAATTAAACTAGCTGCTGGAGTGGTAAACGCCGTATCCAGAACTACTTCTAGGGCAAAAAAAACTCCAGCAATGGGAGCATTAAAACCTGCTGCTAGTCCTGCTGCTGCCCCTGCACCCAACAGTAGCCGATAGCGGTCTTTGGAGACTTGAAACAGTTGTGCCAGAATAATGCCAATATTCGCACCAATTTCCACACTGGGACTTTCTGGCCCTAAAGAAGCCCCCGTACCCAGAGAAATAGAGGCTGCCAGCATTTTGAGGGCAGGTCGCCAAGGCGCGATTTTTTGCTCTCTAGTACTCTTGAGTAAAGTATAAAAATCTTGACCTAATACTTGAGGAAACAGCCATTTCATCGTACCGACGATCGCGCCACCCAGAGTAGGTATCAACAATAATGTCCAACCACCCCAAATGGAGATTATTCCTAATAGTTTTTCAAAACTCCAAGTTTGAAATAGATCGATTAAATAGCGAAATAAAACGACAGTTAAACCTGAACCTCCGCCAACAATTAAAGCCACAATTAACACTAAGGCTTCTGGTGAAGGTTGAAGGCGATTGAGGCGATCGGTTAAATATTCTGAAAGGGAAGACGGATTCGATTTAGGAGCTAAAAATAGCTGGGATTGGATATGTGTATCGATCATTAATGGGTACGCTTGCGATCGCTAACCATAATTCCGAGATTAGCGTCCAATCTAAGATTAACTTCTTTCTAAATAAATATGTGTTTTAAGTCTAAAAACTGCAAATAAACCAAAAATTGCCAGTAGTTGTCAGAAATTAGCCATAAATATCCGTAATTATCCCAAAAATATTATAACTCTCTCATTATTTTATTAAAGTCATCTGGTTATCTTGGTTAAAGATTTGTAAATAATAAATAAATCAAGAGCAACCTATCGATGGCAGTTTAATTCTATTGATAGTTATTCCTTTGATAACTCAGCAAATAGCTAATAGCTATTTGCTACGAACCGAAACACTTTGAGCAAGGAAGCCCGTCGAGGAAACCTCGACAAGGGCAAGTCTTGCTGTTGTACCTTATACGTTAAATCACCAAGGCTTAATTATTCATCCGACTAAGAAAAGCTTTAAGGCGATCGCATTGAGGATTGGTCAATACTTCTTTGGCATCTCCCTGTTCTTCTACGACTCCCTGATTGAGAAACATAACTCGGTTTGCCACCTCGCGGGCAAACTGCATTTCATGGGTAACTACTACCATCGTCATTCCTTCTTCAGCAAGCTGCTTCATTACCATTAAAACTTCTCCGACTAATTCAGGATCGAGAGCGCTTGTCGGTTCGTCAAACAGCAGCACTTCAGGCTTCATACAGAGGCTGCGCGCGATCGCCACCCGCTGTTTTTGTCCCCCAGATAGCTGTTCGGGATAGGCGTCGGCTTTACTAATCAAACCCACCTTATCTAAATAATGTAGGGCGCGATCGCGACATTCTGATTTTGATTCCTTTAATACCTCAGCAGGCGCTAACATCAAGTTTTGCAACACATTGAGGTGAGGGAATAGATTGAATTGCTGAAAAACCATACCTACCTTAGTTCGTAGCTGCTTTAATTTGTGCGCGCTAATCGTTGGTTGGGAAAGATCGATATCCATTACCCTGAGCTTGCCACCATTAATAGTTTCTAAGCGGTTACAGCAGCGCAGCAAAGTACTTTTTCCACAGCCAGAAGTACCAATTATTGAAACAACATCTTTTTTATAAAACGAAGCAGTAATCCCTTTCAATACCTCTAATGAACCGTAGCTTTTTCTTAAATTATCAAAGGAAATAACTGGGGCAGAAGTAGACATACTTATTAAATCTTATCAAATTACTCTCAAGTAAAATAACTCACTATTTTTGGTTCAACTGTACAATTGAACACATTAATTATATTAGGTTATGTTCATAATTCGTCTTATTTGCAAAATTTTGCAACCATTAACTTATGCTAACCACATCTATATGGTATATAGCTTAAAGTAGAGTTTAGTTCAAAAGCTTATATCCTGTATCCAGCAAGGTATGGTGGTTGAATAAATTAATTATTAAATGCAGCTAGTAAGATTAGTATTGTTATGAATTTATAAATTTACTTGATATTAATCGATAGTTTTGCTCCAAAAAAAGACTCTGCTAATTTTTTAAATTTAAACCTATCTAGATAAAGAAAATAGTAATCATAAACTATTAAATAACTATGAATAAAAATAGCTTACGATTTTGGTTAGGAAAAATAGGATTCAGTTTAGTTGGATTATTATTAATAATTAGCCTCAACTTTTATTTAACTTCTTCTTTAAACGCTCAAGGGGTTTTAAAAGTAGGAACAGACCCAGCTTTTCCTCCTTTTGAAATGCGGGCTTCAAATGGTAAAGGGTTTACTGGATTTGATATCGATCTATTTAAAGCAATTGGTGAAGAAGCGGGTTTAGAAATTCAGTTTCAAAGTATGCCCTTTTATGGGCTAATTCCCGCTCTACAGGCTAAAAACATTGATGCGGCAATCAGTGGCATGACTATTACTGCCGAACGGGCCCAGACAGTAGATTTTGGTCGCCCATACTTTCAATCTGGTTTGGCGATCGCCGTTAGGAAAGAAGACAAAGGGGAAATTAAAAGTTTTGATGATTTAGAAAATAAAAAAATTGCCGTTGCGATTGGTACAACTGGAGCGCAGGAAGCTCAGAAAATAGCAGGCTCAGAAATTTTTACTTTTGATAATCCCCCACTTGCTCTACAAGAATTAAGCAATGCAAATGTAGATGCTGTAGTCAATGATGCTCCCGTAACTCTTTATGCAATCAAAGTTGGCAATCTTAATAATGTTGAGGTGGTTGGAGAACTATTGACTGAAGAATACTATGGAATTGCCCTGCCGAAAAACTCGCCCAATTTAGAGAAAGTTAACAATGCTCTAGATGAACTGCTCAAGAGCGATCGATATCGCGATATATATCAGAAATGGTTTGCAGGAGAGCCGGCAAAATTACCTTTAGTTGCTCCAGCCTTAGAAGGAGAAGCCTCTGCCTTTAGCCTGGCTAGAATGTTGCCCACCTTACTATGGGGAGCATTAGTAACTGTAATGTTAACGACGTTTTCGGTATTCTTTGGCACAATTGGCGGCACTTTACTGGCTTCAGCCTCAATTTCCGACTTCAAACCTTTGGGTTGGTTGAGTCGCATCTATGTAGACTTCTTTCGCGGTACGCCTTTGCTAGTTCAAATCTTTATGATCTACTTTGGTTTACCGTCTCTACTACAGCAAATAGGCTTAGATTTTAGCTTTAATCGGTTTGCTGCTGCGGTTACGGCTTTGAGTCTTAATTCTGCTGCCTATTTAGCCGAGATTATTCGCGGTGGTATTCAATCGATCGACCAAGGACAGTGGGAAGCTTCTCAATCAATGGGAATGGGTTGGTTGCAAACTATGCGCCACGTCATTTTCCCCCAGGCTTTTCGGCGAATGTTACCGCCTTTAGGTAATGAGTTTATCACCATGATTAAAGACACGAGCTTAGTCGCGATTATTGGTTTTGAAGAACTATTCCGTCAGGGACAACTAATGGTGGCAACTACTTATCGTGCTTTTGAAATTTATGCAGCAGTAGCCTTAATTTATCTGTTTTTAACCTTTATTGCTTCTAGAGTCTTTAGTTGGCTAGAAAAACGGCTCAACCCCGTGCGAAGTGCTAATAAAAAAGCCTCAGCCCAAGTTGCTTCGAGTTCGGAACAATTAGCAGGCTAATCAAGCTTAATAATGTTGGCAGACAAAAATCAATAATTTTAGGTGAGAGGATAATGTTTAATCGTGTAGTTAAATTGCTCCCTATAGGTGCAATAGTTTCTGGTGTCGTTTTGAGCGATGGCGATCGCGCTCAAGCCACGCCCCAGAATATCTATCAAGATGATTTAGGGCAGGTTACTAACGTCAATCAGCTAAGAGATGTTGCTCCGACAGACTGGGCTTACGAAGCACTGAGAAGTTTAGTTGACCGCTACGGCTGTATTGCTGGTTTTCCTAATCAAACGTATCGCAGCAACCAACCCTTGACTCGTTATGAATTTGCCGCAGAATTGGCTACTTTGGGGGGTAGAGTCGATGAACTGGAGAGTCGGACGGCTGTATTAGAAGACAGTTCTTTTTCCACCACTACCAAGCTAAATACAGAGATCGTTAACTAGGTGCTGGGAACATTTGGCGATGCTAAACCAGACGGTAGCGATGTTGATGATGAAATAACTTTTAGCAGTCGCGTTCAACTCAATTTAGATAGCACCTTTACGGGAGAAGATCTGCTACGAGTGCGATTAGAAGCAGCAAACATTACTACTCCAGTGGAATCTGGCAAAACTAATTCTTTAGCGCTTAACTTTGAGGGAGATAATGGCAACAATGTCGAAATCGACGATTTATACTACACTTTTGCTGTTACCGAAAGAATTTCTGCTTTAGTTGGTGTTAATGGCGTTGATGTCGATGATTTTTTTGATGTTGTCCCGACGATGGGAGTAGCCTATGACACGCTGAGTCTATTTAATCAGAATTTTGCTCTTATATCAAAAGATAATGCTTTATTACTCTGCTTTTTAATTTGAGTTGATATTTAACACTTTGATCGCCGTCAACTATTTTCGTCAACCCCTCTCGTGCGAAGAGAGAGGTTGGGTGAGAGGTTAAACAGGCATCCCTAAAATATCCTCAATTTTAGGCATTTCTTCTAACGAAATTACTCTACCTTCATCTTCAAAGCTATCAATCTGATCAAAGTTGAGATAGCGATATAGATCGTTTTCAAAAGGTGCAATTTTCTCTTTGACAACTGTCATGTATTCTTCCACGGTAGGAATCTTACCCAACAAGGCACAGACAGCAGCTAATTCCGCCGAACCTAGGTAAACCTGCGCGCCTTTACCCATGCGGTTATTGAAGTTGCGGGTAGAAGTAGAAAAGACAGTAGCATTATCTTCCACACGGGCTTGATTACCCATGCAAAGAGAACAGCCAGGCATTTCGGTACGTGCGCCAGCAGCAGCAAACACTCCGTAGATACCTTCCTCGCGCAGTTGCTTTTCATCCATGCGAGTAGGGGGACAAATCCATAAGCGTCCCTTAACTACCCCTGCACCCTCAAGGATTTTGGCAGCAGCGCGATAATGTCCGATGTTGGTCATGCAAGAACCAATAAATACTTCGTCTACTTTATCTCCTGCACATTCTGACATTAGCTTAACGTTATCAGGATCGTTGGGTGCAGCGACGATAGGTTCTTTTATTTCACTGAGGTTGACTTCAATAATATCAGCATATTCTGCATCCTTGTCGGCAGACATTAACTCGGGATTGGCAAGCCACTGTTCCATTCTAGCTACGCGACGCATTAGAGTACGGGCATCTTGATAGCCACGGGCAACCATGTTTTTCAGCAGTGCCACGTTAGAACGTAAATATTCGGCGACAGTGTTTTCACTAAGTTTGATCGTACTACCAGAACACGAACGTTCGGCGGTAGCATCCGTCAGCTCAAAAGCTTGTTCTACCTTGAGATTAGGTAAGCCTTCCATTTCCATAACTCGCCCGTTAAAGACATTTTGCTTGTTTTCTTTAGAAACAGTTAGTTTGCCCTCTTGAATAGCTACCCAAGGAATAGCGTTAACGATATCTCTTAAAGTTATTCCTGGCTGTAATTCTCCTGTAAAGCGAACTAAAACAGATTCAGGCATATCTAGAGGCATTACACCCAAGGCAGAGGCAAAAGCAACCAAACCTGAACCAGCAGGAAAGGATATACCTAAGGGAAAACGAGTATGAGAGTCTCCGCCAGTACCAACCGTATCGGGTAATAGCATTCTATTTAACCAAGAGTGGATAATACCATCTCCAGGACGCAACGCTACTCCACCACGAGTCGAGAAAAAATCAGGTAAATCTTTATGAGTTTGAATGTCTACAGGTTTAGGATAGGCTGCGGTATGACAGAAGGTTTGCAAAGTTAGGTCGGCATTAAAACCAAGACAAGCCAACTCTTTTAATTCATCCCGTGTCATCGGTCCTGTAGTATCTTGAGAACCAACGGTAGTCATAATCGGTTCGCAGGATGTATTAGGACGAACCCCTGCCAAACCACAGGCTTTACCAACCATTTTTTGCGCCAAAGTAAAACCTTTGCCTGTATCTTCTGGCATAGAGGGGCGAGTAAAGACTTCAGACGTATCTAGTCCTAATGCTTCTCTGGTTTTATCAGTTAATGCACGACCAATAAGTAAAGGAATTCTACCTCCTGCCCGTACTTCATCGATGATCGTATCTGGTTTGAGAGTAAAGCTAGAAATAACTTCGCCAGCTTCGTTAGTAATTTCGCCTTTATAGGGATAGATCGTAATTACATCGCCCGTATTCATTTGGACAACATCACATTCGATGGGTAATGCACCAGAATCTTCGGCGGTATTAAAAAAGATCGGCGCAATTTTGTTACCCAGAATATAGCCTCCAGCTTTCTTGTTGGGAACAAAAGGAATTTCATTGCCAATGTGCCACAATACAGAGTTAATCGCTGATTTACGAGAAGATCCTGTCCCAACCACATCACCTACATAGGCAATAGGATGTCCTTTTTCTTTTAACTTCGCAATGGTGTCTAATCCATCGGGCATCTTTGACTCTAGCATTGCTAAAGCATGGAGAGGAATGTCTGGGCGAGTTGTCGCATGGGGTGCAGGAGATAGGTCATCGGTGTTGGTTTCTCCTGGTACTTTAAAGACGTTAACGGTAACGGCTTCAGCCGGCTTAGGGCGATGGGTAAACCATTCTGCATTTGCCCAAGAATGAATTACCTGTTTGGCATATAAATTGCTTTTAGATAATTCCAAGACATCATTAAACTCATCAAATACTAACAGAGTTTTACTTAATGCCTTAGTTGCTTCAGTGGCGATCGCACTATCATCAGACTTTAATAAATTAACCAAAGACTTAACATTGTACCCTCCAACCATCGTACCAAGTAAGCGTACTGCTTCGGTGGTAGAAATTACAGGACACTCAATCTCACCCTTAGCTACGCCAGTTAAGAAACCAGCCTTAACATAGGCTGCATCGTCTACCCCAGGTGGAACTCTATCTCTTAATAATTCTAGTAGTTCTTTTTGTTCTGCTTGGGGAGGATTTTTTAATATTTCACATAGTTCTGAAGTTTGCTGTGCTGTTAAGGGTAACGCAGGAATACCCATAGCTGCTCTTTCGGCTGCGTGTTTTTTATATGCTTTTAACATTTAGTAGTTCTCCTCTTTCTATATGTATATTTATTACAGAATATCTATTGTCTCATCTCTCATCGATCCTAATAATTCCAGGTTGATTGAAGTAATTTTTCAAGAAACAAAATGACTTAGATGTGAATACAATTATTCTATTGCTTCCAGTTTTGTGTAGTGTATCGAGATTGTCAGACTGTAGCGGCGAGGTTAAGCAATCTTGCTCAAAAGGATGCTGATTAGACAATAGGCGGAGTTTTAATATTTAAAGGAGGCTGATCAAACGCGATCGCAGCATTCTCGGCACGGTTTAATAACCATTCTGGTATTTGAACCCAGACAATAAAGGCCTTAGTCCCACACATAGCAAGTATTTTACTTGTTTTATGATGACCGTTGTTCCAGCGAAGATAAATATTTTTTGCTTGTCCAATATATAAAACATTGTTGTTAGCATCGACAACTTTATAAATGCCGCTAATTTTTGGTAAGCTATGAAGCTCAGTAATTGGTATCATGGCTACAGCTCTTCTAGATGAATATCTGCCAACTGAGTTTCCAACTGAATACGCTCCCAATCAACTTCTATTTTAGCATCGTTTAAACCTGCCATACGACCGACGGTTAATAAAGAGTTTTTCAGCATTTTTTCTGATGCTTCTAAATTTTGAAGAGAAATATCTAAATTTTTTTCTTTTAGTAACTTTGTTTGGTTAAAAATCTCAATCCAGCATGATTTATATCGCAGATCTTTTCCCTTCGTTAAGTCCGAACGTTTTTTCTTTAGTTGTTTAGTATTTTTGGTATGAGTAAGATCATAAACTACTTGCTTTATTTTAAATAATTTCATCATTTATCTTGCACAACTTTGGCGTATCGAATCGCTTTTTTGACTATTTTAAGAATTTCTGATTGTTCTAAATTTAAAATATCTCTGCCTTTTTCAACAGCTTTATTAACTGAACGAGTGTCGTAAATAGCATTTATCTTGGCAATTACCTCTAAAGATACTTCCTCTTCCAGTAATTTCTTAACTAGTTCTCGCTGTACTCGATAAGTATCGTTCCAAGTTTGTAGAGATCTTTGACTGCTTTCTAAATTGCCAATTCTTTTAATTTGCTCAGACCAATTATCGAGGAGTTTTACTAATTCTAAAGCGGTTTTTACTTTTGCTTTATTAAAAATTTGCTTAAGAGCATTACCTTTTTTGTGGCTATCTTCAATAACTTTAATATGTTCTTCTTGATACTTTGCTAAAACTTGTTCTGCTGCGCCAACTGCTGCTTTTTTTTGTTGATAACTTTTAACATAACCTTGTTGTTCACGAATTTCGTTCAATACCTCATCATAATTAGTCATGTTGTGACGATAATGATTAAAAAGCTGCCTACCATTCGCTTTGTCATAATCAATTATTTTTCCGTGTTCATTTTTTATTTGATAAAAATTTTCAAGGTTGCGTAATTCTATTTTTTCGCGCGGATTAATATCTTCATTAATACTCATAATATAAAAGTTTTTTTGCTTGTAGACAAATATAATATTATATATTACATAAAATAGCAATCGCAATCACAATCAAACAATTGATTGTCTAGCAACAATGGAAGCAGTGATTTTATTATTCCAAAAAGATTAATTCAGAATGGATGTATTTATCTTTCCCATTGCCAGTCTTTTGCAAGCTATAATCCAAGAAGCTCATGCTGAGAATCAAGGCCGACACGAAGAAAAGATGTCGCAAATCAACTTAATTGCTAATTCTGAATTAAGAGATAGTTATGTACAGCAGCTTATTTTAGATAAGTTTTTAGCCCCTGTTGAAGATGCACAACATCAAATAAAAAATACTGCTAAACACGCTCAATATATGGCTGAGTCAGTTAATTATTATTACCGAGATCATTATTTATCAAAAGAGCAAGCAAAAGATGTTTGTCAACGGTTTCGTTTCTTAGCAGTCAAAATTGCCGAAGTTGATTCTTTATATGAGTTGAAATTAATATATCAGGCAATTACTTTGTTTGCGCATCGAATGTGTGAATTTAAGCATAATGACCGTAAATATTCTATAGAACAAGCTGTCAGGAAAAATATTTTAGATAGACTGAGTACTTGTATTGCTGTAGAAAATAATTTTCAATGCAGATTATCTTTGATGAGCAATAATAGTAAGGGTACGAAGAATAATAATTAAAAAAGTTTGATGTCAGCCTGATGATTCTTATTTTATTTTGATGAGAGTAATTAAAAATAATTTAAGATATTGCGATCGCCTTGGCAAATCCCTGCACTTCTACGCTCATAAAACATACAATTATAATATTAACAACAATTATCTAGGTAATATTTGATGATTACCTCTCCTCAAAATTCGTATTTGACAATCAAAGAATATCTTCAGTTAGAAACAGATAGCGATATCAAACATGAGTATATTGATGGTGAAGTTTATGCAATGGCTGGTGCTACCGATACCCATGTCACTATTGCAGGAAATATCTTTGCCCTACTACTTTCTCACTTAAGAGGTTCTGGGTGTCGGGTGTATATTTGCGATATGAAAGTCACGATTGAAGCCAAGAATTACTTTTACTATCCTGACATATTAGTGATTTACGAAGAGAAGGACAAGGAAAACAGTACGTTTAAAAAGTTTCCCAGTTTAATTATTGAAGTGTTATCTGACTTCACTGAAGCTTTTGACCGTGGTGATAAGTGTGCTGACTATAAGTCTTTGCCAAGCCTACAAGAATACGTGCTGGTTAATCCAAAAAAAGCAAGAATTGAGTGCTTTCGGGGCACAGAACGCGGTTTATGGTTGTTACAATTTTATGAATTAAAAAATGAGCAATTTGAATTAGCTAGCGTTGATTTCGCAGAAAAGATTAGTGATGTATACGAAAAAGTGGTTTTTAGTGAACAATCTGGTTCTAAGAAACAGCAAAATTTTATTTGAATAAAAAGAGTTCTTGAGAATATCGCTTTATCAAACCTTTCCAAGATCGAGGCGATCGCAATTTACTAATTTAGTTATATATAATTGACATAGTATCATTATTACAACTATTGTGTATTTAATGATATGGCACAAATCATTAAACTTGTTGCTCAAATTCGCAATAATCCTCAAGATGTGAGGTTCAATGATTTGGCAAAAGTCTGTACTCATTATTTTGTTGAACCGAGACAACAAGGAACAAGTCACTTTGTTTATAAAACTCCTTGGCAAGGTGATCCTCGTGTAAACATTCAAAATAAAAAAGGAAAGCCAAACCGTATCAGGTTAAGCAAATGCTAGCTGCAATTAAAAAGCTGGAGAGTAACAGTAATGATTAACTTTGAACACTATACTTATAGAGTCATTTGGTCAGCAGAAGACGAAGAGTTTGTAGGATTATGTGCAGAATTTCCGAGTCTTTCATACTTAGATGAAACACATTTAAAAGCATTGATAGGTATCACCAATCTAATTAAAGATATAGTTGATGACATGGAAGCTAACGGAGAAAAAGTTCCTATACCTATCTCGGAAAAAAAATACAGTGGAGTGTTTCAAGTTCGGATTCCTCCAGAACGCCATCGTATGTTAACAATTGAAGCTGCCGAGCAAAATGTTAGCCTGAATCGTTTGGTAAGCGATAAACTAGCTGGTTAGTTGCAAAATGTGACTAAGCTATGCCAGGAAAACGGCGATATTTGAGTAAGTAACCCAAGAGCATCAGCAAGATAATTATCGCTGTACCGATGCCAATAGGACTAGGTAGCCAAAAGATAGCATGGATATGATTAACTTCGCCTGGATGGAGTTGCCAAACTAGACCTTTTGTTAAAGTATTATTTATTGGTTGAAGATTTTCTGAATTAGAGATACTGCGAGCAATCCAAGGAGTAGTTAACTGAAACTTTAAGTTAGCTATCGAATCTGGATCGATGATAATTTTATCTTGTTGACTCAGAATTTTTAATGCTCTTAGGTCAATCGCCAGATCTAAGCTGTTTCTTTCAACAAAGATTAGGTTGCTTTGATGGATCGATACCTGGGAATTAAGCTTAATCAAATCGACTCGATCTTTGGGAATAGTCGCATTAGGAACAATGCTAGTTTGAAAAAGCTGATTAAACTTTTGGGCTAATTCTGCACCATTACCGAAGGGAATAATTAATAAGAGTTCTTGAGAATTAAGTTTTTTAACGTTGCCATCAAGTTGGCGCGATCGCTTTTGCAAACTATCCAACCATTTTTTCGTATCCGATGGCGCAAGATTACTCAGTTTTTCACTAACTTTTACGTGCTGAGTAATCTCTCCACTATAGGGAGTCGCAAAATTAATTCCTACCTGATAATCAACGCAGCCAGTTAACAAGACTGTTAAACATAAAATGACAGGCAATAAAAATCTCACAACGCTAATATTTTTCATGATTAACTACCCATCGCATAGAGTTTCTTAAGTTTGCCGAGATGTATTTTATTCTGACTTCTGACTTCATTACTGTCTTGCTGCTACACCTAATTGAGCAAAAACAATATGAGGAACATAGGCACTGCTACCAACCCATTCAGGGCGATCGCTTAGATCGATTATCTGGCTGAAGGCTTCAAAAATGTTTCCTGCCACCATTGTATCTTTTACTCTGCCGACAATTTTTCCCTGCTCAACTTTGTAACCTAAATCTATATTGACGGAAAATTCACCTGCTAAAACATTAGATTGTCCCGCACCCAAAACCTGATCGACAATAATGCCTTCTTCCATGCCAGCAATCAAATCATCAACGGTAGTTGTACCAGGGCTAATGCAGACATTGGCTAAACTGGGGCTAGGACGCGAAATACCGCCTCGAAAACCATTGCCACTAGATTCTACTCCATGGCGAGCTGCCCAGCGTCTATCCCAGTAAAATTGCTTGACCACGCCTTGCTCGATCAAATACTTCTTGCTGGTGGGTACTCCCTCATCATCAAAATCACAGGCAGAAACTCCAATAGTAGGATCTTCATAGACATTAATTTGTCGATCAACTATTTTTTCGCCTAATTTATCGGTTAAGGGAGAGGCTTTTTGCACCACAGATTGACCAGAAAAAATTGTGCCAAACATTCTGCCCATAGTGCTGCTGACTGCACTAGGAGTAAACAACACGGGATATGTCCCGCTGGTAATACTTGCTTTAGCTTCAGCACGTTGATATTTAACAATTAACTTGTTTAAAATTGCTTGATAGTCTGGTTGGCGATCGCGAGTTACTTCATAAGCATAAGCCTGTAAAAAATCTTCGCCCCGCACCAAATTACCTGATAAAACCGCACTAAGACTTTGGCTATTCTGTTCGGTGTAAACGTTAGTTGTCGTTGCTAGCTTTACCTGACTAGAACGGCTATGAAAGCTAACGTCTACTAAAATATCAGGATTATATTGATGAACTTTGCTAATTAAGTCTTCTCCTACCCCGACTAATTTTTCGGTATTAGGAGGCTGGTAATCGCTTTTTGGCTCAACTGAATTAACATCTTGAGTAAAGTCAAACTCTACAGGATCGCCAATTTCGGCAGTAGACACGGCTGCATCAACCAAATCTGACAAACGAGTTAAATCTGTAGAACTAGCAAATCCCAACTTGCGATCGGCAATTACTCTTAAAGCAATACCTTCTGAAGCTTTAGTTTCTAATGACTTTAAACGGTTATTACCAAACTCAATTGGCGTATCCTGGCTGGCAACGTAATACACTTCTGCTTCGATACCTTTTTTATTTGCCAGGTCAATTACCTGTTCGACTATCCGATCCTTCAATGCTCTTGCTCCTTTTTTGATGACGTTGCTAATTTTAAAGTGCTGCTAAAAGCTATTAGCTATTAACTTTTAGCTTTTATTACTGGGGATGGGAGAAGTGTTTAAATTGTTTCTTGCCTTCTTGCCTTCTCTGCACCCTACAAGCTTACTTACTCCTCTTCCCAATCAGCATTTTGGGCTTCACTGCCACCGCCAACGGTAACGAGGTCGATTTGCTGACGATAGTAATCAACGCTTTTGACCTCTACTTCTACGCGATCGCCTAAACGATAGGCAGTACGATTTTTTCTGCCTACCAGACAGCTATTACGAGAACGATATTCATACCAGTCATCTTTAAGAGAACTAACGTGAACCAAACCTTCTACCAATAAATCCTCTATTTCCACGAAGAAACCATAAGACTGTACTCCCGTAATCAAGCCTTCAAAAATTTTACCTGTCCGTTCCTTCATTTGTTCGGCTTTTTTCAATCCAGCCAAATCCCTCTCTGCGTCTTCTGCCTGTTTTTCGCGGTCATTTAAGAAGGGCAGCATGGTTTGAATATCGATTTCAATTTGTTCTTGGATATTAGGCGGCAGTACCTTCCAGTTAATTTGTCCGTGACTGCTGCTGCTGGTGAGGTCAACACCGTGTTTGGTGCGGCTATGACGGCGATCGCGTCCATGCTCAAATATCGTCTTTAAAATGCGTTGAATAATTAAATCGATATATCTTTGACCAGGAGAAATACAGTGAGTGTAACCATCTTCATAAGCTAAACCAAAGTGATGCCCTGGTTTAGTTAAATATTTGACTGGTTTAAAGGTGCTTTGCAGCAGATAATTCAACACCATTACTGCCGAAGAGGTGGCAAATTGTTCGGTAAGCCTTTGGTAGTCTTGAGAAGAAACTTTGTCTTCGACATTAAGGTCAATATCCAAACCCAAATTATTCCCCAGCTTAATTAAATCTTCTAATTCCTCAACGTCTGGTTCTGCTTGAGTACAGTAAATTCCTGGCAATTCTAATGCCTGTAGATGTTCGGCAACTGCTTTTCCAGCTAATATAGTTAACTCGGTCAACATCGAGTGTACGGGTAAAGCTGCTACACCAAGAATTGTTCCTACCCTTCCTTCATCTTTATAAAGGTTATGAATTTCTGGCGTTGTAACTTCTAAACCACCTCTTTGTAAGCGTTGTGCCTTAACCAAAGGACTTATAGTAAAGAATAAATCTTTAAGCAGAAGAACTAGGTTAGCTACTTTTTTACCTGGTCTTTTTTCTGACCCAATCAACTCTTGTGTTTCTTGATAGGTAAGCTGATGGTCTACTGAAATGACCGAAGGTATAATTTTATATTCGCTCGTATTTCCTTGAGAATCGAGGGTTAGCATTACCGAAATTGTCAAACGGTTTCTGCCTGGGATTAAAGAACACAGCTTACTGACTTTTTCGGGAAACAAAGGTAAAACTTGTTTGCGTAAGTTTACTGCTACACCGCGTTTTCTGGCAATACGGTCTAAAACTGTATCCTGTTCTATGTAATGGGCAACGTCGGCAATATGTATGCCTAACTGCCAGTCTCCTGATTCGGTTTTTTCTAAGGTGAAGGCGTTTTCAATCCAAGGATTATTTTCTAGATTAGATTCGGATTCAATTGTAAAGGTTAACTTGTCTCTTAGATCCTGACGGCTTTTGATCTCTGCTGCGGGTATACGGGCAGTAGGTAGCTTAGACGTAGCAGCGATCGCTTTTTCGGGAAAGTTTAAGGGAAGGTCATGTTTACAGGAAACAATATCAACATCAGCAGCTTCTTCGGCATCACTACCTAAAACTTTCGTTACTTTTCCCCAAGGAGGATTTTGTCCTAAAGGATAGCGCAACACGGATACGTGAACCAGATGTTCTAACGCTGCTTCTAAGTCTTGACCATTTTCTTTGAGGTCTAGTTCAAACAATAAGCGATCGTCTAAAGGTATGGCTTTGTAGTGTGCTTCTTTGTTGGTTACTGTGGCAAGCAGCGAAGGATTAGAACGCTCCAAAATCAGTTTGACTTCTCCCTCAGGAGAACGACGACG
The DNA here is from genome assembly GCA_036703275.1 of Coleofasciculaceae cyanobacterium. Lineage (NCBI taxonomy): Bacteria > Bacillati > Cyanobacteriota > Cyanophyceae > Coleofasciculales > Coleofasciculaceae > Coleofasciculaceae cyanobacterium. The sequence goes on from DATNPK010000089.1 coordinate 81,271, forward strand.
ACTGCCTTCTTTAATGATTTTCACAAAAACGCGATCGCCATTCCAAGCATTACTCAGATGACTTTCCCTGACATAAATATCATCAGCATTTTCTTCATCTTGAATCGCAAAGCAAAATCCTTTGCTAGAGCATCTTAATTTAGCTTCAACCACATTATCTTCATAGATACGGCGATACTTACCTCTTTCTTTAATTAAAACATTGATTTTTTCTAGAGCATCCAAAGTAATCTGTAATTTTTGAATACTCTCCTCATCCTCACAACCGAGTTTTTTCTCGATATTTTTGCCCGCAACCAACTTATCATCAACGAACTGAGCGAGTAATGTAGCGATTGAAAATTCCATTTAAAAATTATCCTTATCCAGTTTTAATTTAGTAACATACAACAGAAGCGAAGAAAACTATACTAACCCGTACGCACTGTTTGCACACTTAGTGCGTTACCTTAAGCCAGGGTTTGTTGAGACGGAAACTTCTTTCACGGTTTAATCCCTGGTAGGGAGACCAATGGCTTTTTTACATCACAGAGACATAATGACGTAATATACCTCTTTGTGCTTTTACTTAATTGATGCCGTAAGAGTTGAAAGCTATCATGGTTCTTACTTTAAAGGGCTTCAAAAGCATAGTGATATTATGTTAACTGCCCAATTTTTTAGAGCTTGGCAATTTTCTCTTGCGGTGGTCACAATCTACTCTGCCCTGAGACAAAGCCTGCCGTAACCATTGCTCAATAAATAAATTGATTGTGAAACGCTATTACCAAAATTACGAGTTAATTTATAGTCAATTCAGTATCTATTGTAAATTCTCGATGCTTATTGGCAAATTTCTTTTTTACCAGAAGATTAAATAGTAGATTGGTACTAACATTTATTTTAAGATTAAATTAAACAAAAATGATCCTAGCTAAATTTCGTCACAGGTATCCTCAAGGAAGTTTGGTCAGTGAACTAATTAAAATTGACCGAGGAACATACATCGTTAAAGTTTTGGTACAGGTTAACAACGTAATTTTGGCTACTGCTTTGGCTGGTGCAGACACAGTTGAAGCTGCCGAGGATGCTGCGAGGCAAAGAGCGATCGCTGCTTTGTTTTTAGACGATCAACCAGCTAATAATAGCGTTATTGAAGCTACTCCATCCAGAAAAATCTCTTCTGCTACTGCTACATTTATTAAATCAAATATTGAAGCAAACCCACTTGAAAATCAGAATATTGTTAATTTTTCTGAAGCTCATTTTAAACAGCCTGAGCCAAGTAGTATGGCCCAGACAAATATTACGACAAGCAATCCGATTTTAGAATCAACCCCAACCCAGCCAAACCATAAGTCTGAGGTTAAAGATACGACTCAACCCATCAACACTGCCAATAATCTATTTGGTGAGACATTTACTGCCGAAATTCCGCAAAATTCTGCTACATTATCAGCTAATAGTGTACCAGAATCTATCTTTGAAGCTAATTCGGCTAATACCACTGCGGAAATTGAGGCGATGGACTTTAATGAAATTAAACAACAAACTGATATTGAAATTAAACGATTAGGCTGGACTAAAGATCGGGGCAAAGAGTTTCTCAAGAGTCGCTATGGAAAAAGAAGTCGCCTTCATCTAACTGACGAGCAGCTGCTAGAATTTCTACGCTATCTAGAAAAATTGCCCAATCCAGTTGAATAGGTCAAATTGACTGCTTAAGATTTGTTAAACTCAGTTACTTAGTTACTTGAATAAAAATAGTCCTTGAATCATCGTACTAAAATAGCAATAATAGATACAGTTAAACTTAAAAAAGTTTTAGGAGTTACTCGCAAAGGAGAAACCCATGTTACACCGCAAGATTTATCAACTCTGTCAAGATGATCGTGAAGTTTGTATTTTCTTGCGGGATCAACAACGCTGGATCGAAAGCGGTCGTATTGTTGATTTCGAGGGAGACATTGTAACGATCCGTTATGAAACTGAAGAAGAAGACGAAGTTAGCTCCTGGGAAGAAATGGTTCGTTTAGACAGCATTGGTGCTGTTACCCAAAAGCTGGCTTCAGTGTCTAAAACTAATACTGAAATTTCAGTTTCCGATGATTGCCCAGAAGCTGAGCAAATTCATCCCCAGTCACCAGAACATAACCCAGAATAAAGGAAAGTTAACGACGATTCGTTATGACTGGGATCATTCATCCATATATTTAATTATTTAATATTTACTACTGGGAATGACTATTAGTTAATCAGTTTCGTCATTAGCTTCAAAAACTGGACAGTAACCTTCGGGAACAACTTTGAACCCGTACAAGGGGGAAAATTGATTCCAGCAACGCTGGTTATTATAGTGCAAACAGCGATTACAGCAGTCTAAATCTGATGAGATTCGCGCTTGATTATGAGAATTTAATAATTCTCGTTGAGACACTCCTTTTATTACCAATTCATTGCCCTGCCATCGAGCCTGAATAATACCTGTATCAGCAATATTTTTCCATCTGGAGTCACCGCTGATATTATCTGGAAGAACTATAGCGATCGCCGAACCAGCTTCATTTAGCTCTCCTTCATAGTAAACAGGTTGTGGAGCTTGTGGTTGAACAAAGCGATCGCCGATCGGCAATTCCACAAGTATCTCCTGAGCAGGAGAATGAATTTGGTAGCGATTACGTAATTCTTCTAGACTAGCCAGCTCAAGCAAATAGTTTAAAGAGCCATGAACCAAAATAACGTGTTGCGGTCGCAAATTATGAATCAACTGAGTCGTATTGCGACCATCGCTATGCTCAGCTAACAAATAAGTTTCGATGGTCACCGAAGATAAACTATGTATTAGCTCTAATCTGGGGGAATTTGGGTGAATATATTCTTGGGGATGTTCGGGTAATAATACTAACCATTCGGCAGTTTTGTCGGTTAGATACTGCCACAAATTACTTTGATAATCGACTAGAAAAACTCCAGGGTTTTTTTTACCAGCAATAAAGCTATTAGGATGATTGATTCGGCCCATACGAGGGCAAATTCGTTCATCCCAAAATAAAGATTGGTGTTTGGCAAAATTTTGGACAGATTCGGGAAATTGAGCTAATAACTCTAAATAAATATCGCAGGTTAAAGCGACAGAATCATCGACCCAAATATCGAGATCGCGTCCCGTAAATTGATGATGAGAACGCAAGAGCTTGAGAATTTCTTGTCCTAAGCCAAGGGGAGGAACAGGAAGCAACACATTTTTTCCTGCTTCAATGGCTTGGTTAATGCGCTCCATCAACTGCTTTTCCTGAAGACGGCGATGGGGATGGCGTACTGTACCGTAACTGCCTTCTAAAATTAGAACCTCTGGAGCTAGTCCCCGCAAATTCTCAATCGACATTCCTTCGACTAACTGAAAGTTAGAAACCGAAAAATCGCCAGTGTACATTACTTTATAACTGCGATCGGGCGTGGCGTGAGTAATGATAATCGCCGCAGCACCAGGTAAATGTCCCGCAGGAACTATCTGTATCTGTAAATCCGTCCCAATTTTTAATGGCGATCGCCAAGACAATGTCTGACACCAATCCAGCTCCCCCTTGCTGCTCTCACTCATCCAGTGACAGCGTAAAAGTTTGGCCGTAACTTCGCTGGTATAAATTGGCAGGTCGGGATAAGCTTGATGTAGCTTGAGCAGACCACGGCAATGATCGTCGTGGGCATGAGAACAAAAAACTAAATCAGGAGATTGCTCTTGCTCCAGCAAAGCTGATAAATCTTCTAAACCGCAGTCTAGCAAGATACGGTAGTTACCGATTCGCAACAGCAAACAGACACCTTCGTCTTCATGGCCTGCTGCATAAACAAAACAGGATAAAGGCAGGGAACTAAAGGTAGTTTTTCCCTGACTTATTTTCATAAAATTAACTCCTAATAACCCAGACTTTGAGCGATTTTTAACACTAACGTCAATTAGCGTCTTTGTTTAAAATCTTAAGTTATAAAAGTAGTTTTACTTATTTTAATTTAAAGAGAAGTTAAGTTTATTTATGGTTGTTAATTAACTTCTGGCAATAGCAATACAGAATTATAGCCTGGCTGTAATTAATGAGCTGAACCGTTGCCATCGTATTTATCAGTATCGTAATAGCCTCCTTTAGTGCCAAAAAACAGACAGGCTACTGAAAAAATTCCAGTTAAGATTAATATAATCAGTTTGACGTCCATAGTTCTAAAAACTCGTTTAATATACCTTACAGTTAATATTAATGCGATTTTTGGCAGGCAATTCTGCAAAAAATCTATCGATTAAACTGAATAATTAGCTTATATAGCTTATTTTGCCTCTTCAATTTTCTCTGAAGCTACCTGAGGCATAGAAGCAGCTACGGAGATTTCTTCTACTTCAGGAAGCTTTTCTAATACAAGGCGAGAAGATTGGTTTCCTCCTGAGAGGCGTTTTAATAATTTTGGTCTGGGGTCATGGATCAGATAGTAAATTTCATCTTTGACTTGCCATTCTTCTGCCGCTACTGACACCTGTAGAATGTCTCGGCGTTTTATTAATAGAGGCAACATTTCTCCTGCACGAATTAAAGCTTGGAGATGAGCTGACTTAAACAAAAAATCCGACTCTTTTAAAACTGTTTTTCCTAGTTTTATTTGTCCGTCATTGATATAGCTATTCCATATTTTAACTGGTAATTGAGGAATTAATGCCTGACTAACTTTTGTTTTACTGCTGCTTTCAGTTAAGCTATTTTGAGGAAACGCAGCTAAGACTCTAGGAGGCTGAAACTCTTCTGCTGCTCGTTGAGCTAAAACTAAGTTAACTTCGCCATTGTTAGTTAGAGCTAAAAACGTTCCCATAGATTCAATGCCTGCCTCGGCCAACACTTCAGTATCTAGCGCGCTACTCTGAAACACGGGTAGATTATCGGCTTCTGCTTTTTTACAGGCTTCAGGATCGGTATCAATCATCACTACAGATTCTCCTAGCTGCTGAAACAACCGACCCATAAAACGACCCAAGGCATCACAGCCAATAATTACTGCTCCTTTAGCATCGCTGGAGGTAATCTTTAGCCATTTAGCGACCCACCGCGCTGTTAATCCTTGAAAAAAGACAGTCATCAAAATAGTCAAAAAGACTAGAGCTTTGATGGCATCTCCACCGTTAATACCTTTTTCAGTTAATAAAATGGCAAATAAAGAAGCTACAGAGGCAGATACGATACCTTTGGGCGCAATCCAAGCCAAAAATAGCTTTTGTCGCCAGTTCATGTTGCTATTCCAGGTGCAGACAACAATACTGATCGGTCTTACTACCAGCATGAGAACCCCAACTGACAGCACGCTTCCCCATCCTAAGGCGAAGACACTAGCAATAGATAGATCGGCAGCTAGCAAAATAAATAATACGGAAACACACAGAACCGTTAGCTGACCCTTGAATCTTTTCAGCAATCTTTCTTCAGGTATAGCCGAAGCCTTAACTACGATACCAGCTACCACCGTTGCCATTAAACCAGATTCACTCCGCAAACTTTGTGAAAGACCAAATAGTCCCCATACTGCTGCCAAAACGACTAGATTTTTTAGTTCGTCTGAAAGACTATTCGCTTTTTTGAGCAATAGTCCTAATAACCAGCCTCCAAGTCCACCTACCACCGCTCCAATTCCCAAGCGTAGCAGCAGACCACTCATGATATCCAAAGGCGCAGCATTAGTATTGAGAATCGTATTTAGTACTACTACCGCCAAGATTGCGCCAACAGGATCGATTAGTACCCCTTCCCCTTCTAAAAGAGTTGCTACCTGCCGATCTACTCTTACCTGCTTCAGCAAGGGCCCGATTACGGTCGGTCCTGTCACTACTACCAAAGAAGCATAAAGAAATGCAATTGACCAAGGAAACTCGGCTAGCCAATGAGCTGCCATTCCTCCCCCCACCAGGGTAATTAAAGTACCAACGGTTACCAAGTTGCGTAAACTACCTGATACTTTGCCCAGTTCTCGTAGTTCTAGATTCAGTCCTCCTTCAAACAAAATGATCGCAACAGAAAGAGCAACTAATACTTCTAACCCTACTCCCAAATCATGAGGATGAAGTATGTCTAATGAATCCGCACCTAATAAGATGCCGAACAACAATAAAAAAACAATACTGGGAACTTGGAAATATTCGGCTACTACTTGTGCGCTGATACCTGCAAGAACGGTAATAACTATTTGTATGGTAATTTGAAAAGATCCTTCCATAAGATAAGCAAAAAATTAGCGTTCTTTGCAGATTGTCGGTTAAATTGTTAAATAAAATAGATTGCTCAACTTTGTAATAGTTATTTCATTTTATTTACCATTCGAGTATATTTACTATGCTCAAAACTTGATAATTTTCAAATTAAACTGGTTACTAATTTTAACTTAGTCGAAACTTGTTGATTGACCAGTATTTTAGCATTTTAGTCTCAGATTGCTCTGCCAGCTCCTTCAACCGCAGAGCAGGGTTAATCGACGGAACTTATTCACCTTCTAAACTTAAGCAGCGATAAAACTTATTAAGCTGGTTGTCAGAAGATATTTTTCTGGTTAAAGGATAAATTTTGGCTAAGACCTGGTAAAGCTTATCATAGCGATTAGTAAAAAATGAAAATTTTTAATGTTTTTGGATTGGCTTCGTCAGTACCAACAGAAAAAGATAGACTAATGAAGGTTAAGCTGATCATGAGCTTAATTTTTGTTTGTTCACAAGAATGCTGTCTAATAATTTAGAGACTGCTAAGCAGTGTAAAAGGTAATATGTTTGGGTAATTGCAATAGGTCAAAGTAAAATTAAATCTTACTGTCATCAGATAAAAATACGTTTTAATCTTCATATTTTGGGCTCTTACCAACATGAATCGGAAATACAAATAATTATTTTTTCCTGCTGTTCTAAAACTTATGTCATCTCACCATATATCTATTTGGAGTCGCTCATCTAATAAACTGCGCCAAAGTGAAATTCGGCTAGAATGCTTCTGTCTTTCTGGTTTATCAATAGCAGCATTAGTTTTATTTTTAGTAAATTTGGCAAACTTACCTCTATTAGATCCAAACGAAGCAACGTTGGCGCAAGTTGCCAAAGAAATTTATCAAAGTACAGCAACGTTCAACTGGGTTTTTCCGACTTTATGGGGTGAGCCATATTTAGCTCAACCACCTCTGGTGCACAATTTAGTAGCGATCGCCTATAGTATTGGTGGTGTTAATGAATTTACAACTCGGTTTCCAGGCGCATTACTTGGCGCTGTCTCGGTTATCTTAATTTACAATATCGGGCGCGAAATTTTCATCGCTCGTATTCCTGCCTTGTTTTCGGCTTTGGTATATCTAACTTGCTTGCCTGTAGTGCGCTATAGTCGCTTAGCAACTTTAGATGGTCCCCTACTCTGCTTTGAGCTAGTGACAATTTGGGCTGTTTTGCGATCGCGTCGCGATGTGAGATGGGCTTTGGTTACAGGCATTGGTTTGAGCTTAATTAGCCTGACCAACGGGTTGTTTGGTTGTCAAATTTTGCTAATTAGTTTGCTGTTTCTGCTCTGGGATACCCCCAGATTGGTAACCTCAGCCTATTTTTGGACAGGTCTAATTTTAGGAGCTATTCCTGGAGTTGTCTGGTATGTCGCTCAATGGTTTCGTTATCACGAATTCAAAACTACGAAGGATTTAATCGAGCTGTTTTTAGCTCAGACTGTTTCGACGAGCGTGGAGCTGGGATTGCCTGTCGGATACAATTTACTACAGGGTCTGCAATATTTTTTGCCTTGGATCATAGTCGGGTTTACCAGTTTAACTGTAATTCAGCAAAATTTTCATTGGGGATGGGGTAAACTACTAGCTGTATGGATCGGAGGATATTTGATCCTTGGGTTTTTAGTGATTCATCAAGACTTTTGGTTAGTGTTGCCTGTATATCCAGCCTTGGCGTTGGCAGCAGGAAGACAGCTGGATCAGATCGCTAATTTGCCCAGCTATGTTGCTTATCCTCGAAGTTGGATGTATGGATTTGCTCTGATGGCGGTTATGGCTGCATTGGCAGGGTTGAACTGGGGCATTCGTAACTACATTGATTTTTATTTGCCATTTGTTTGTGGCTCACTGAGCATTACTTTTGCTGCGACAGCGATTGTCATTGCCCAACAGGATAAGCAGTTTATTCCTTTACTATTTTGGGGACTTTTTATTTCATTTTTTTTACTGTTCATTTCTCCCCATTGGATTTGGGAGCTAAAGGCAGTAGAGTCGGTTAAACCGATCGCGGAACTAGTTAAACAGTATACTCCGCCTCAAGCAATAATTTATAGTTCAATGCCTTTAGAGCGACCTAGCTTGGATTTTTATAGTGATCGCCAAATAGTTAATCAATCAATCGAGGAACTTAAACAGCACTGGCAAGAAAATGCCACTGTCTATTTGCTAGTTGATTCTCTAGCTTTGAAACAGCTCAATCTTCCGCAACAGGCGATCGCTAAAGACGCTCAGTTTGAATCTTTGGGCTGGATGCTAGCGATTAAAAAACCCAAATCTATTTTGGCTGGACAGCTCAGATAATTTGATTTAGTTAACTAGCGCTCAGAGCAGGCTGCAATTATTAAATACGATTAATCACAAAATAGAGGTTGAACGATCAATAACTTTGTATTCAATCGAACCCCTCTATCATTTTTATTTTATCCAAACTGGCTAATATTTATTTTGCTAACTGTGACAAAATTTAATCAAGGCTTATTCTTCATCATCAACGCCAATTTGTCGCAAATGAATATGCTTTCTACCTAGAGTTATTTCAAACTCATCTCCTTGTTTCAAACTCATTTTTTTGGTGTATGCAGAACCAATCAATAAGTTTCCATTAGATTGAACGCTAATACGATAACTAGCGGAACGCCCACCTCTACCTTGTCCATTAGAAGTGCTATCTAATTCAATTCCTTCTGCATCAATTAGTGCATTAAGGAACTTCATCATATTGACTCGCTCTACTCCGTTTTTGGTGACTGTATAATAGCCGCACTTTTTGGCTTTTTCCTCTTTTGAGAGATTGCCTAGCTCTTTAACTTTATCTATTAATGTCGGACCGACTAAAGGTTGTGGTTGGGTTGCTTTTGCCATTAATTTGAAACAACTAAAAAATTATTTGGTTTACAGTTTTGCACTTAGCTTAAAGTTAGATCGAGCTAAGTTTTTTGACTTTGCTATCTTGATATAAAACTATATTACACTTATTGAGCATAATCAACTAAATTAAAATTTAATTAAAATTTCAGTTGAGCGATCTATATTATCACTGCCGAAAAATAATCTTTATAAGTTTGTCAAAAAATAGCGAATTATTTACGTAAGTTTTACTTAAAATTAAGCAAAATAATAATGAAGTTAACTACTCGTGGCCACTATAGTGTTAAGGCATTATTAGACCTTAGCTTACAGCCTGAATACCAACCAACATCTGTAAAAATGATTGCCCAAAGACAAGATTTACCTGCACCATATCTCGAAAAATTATTGATTGAAATGAGACGCGCTGGCATAGTCAAATCAGTCAGAGGAGCGAAAGGAGGCTATCAGCTAGCAGACAAACCAGAGCAAATTTCTCTAGGCAAAATTTTAGAAGCTGTAGGAGAAAGTATTGAACCTTTACCTAATCACTCTCCTGATAACAATTTAGCAGAAGATTGGGTCACTTTTAGTTTATGGCAAAGACTACATCAAAAACTCAAAGAGGCATTGTATAGTATTACCTTAGCTGATTTATATTATGATGCTCGCAGTTGGCAAGCTGCCCAAGGCGAAGAGAATAATTTTATTGTTTGACCCAAATAATGCTTATGATTGCTTCAACAAAATCTTTAATTTGTAACGGAGGTTGTCATTGTGGCGCAGTCCGTTTTCAAGTATTAGTCGATCGCTTTACGGTAGAAAATTGTAATTGTTCAAATTGTCGTAAAAAAGGTTTTTTGCATTTAATTGTCCCACCAGAAAATTTTACTCTATTAAAAGACAAGATATCTTGACGAACTATACTTTTAACACTAACTTAGCTCAGTATACTTTTTGCTCAATTTGTGGCATCCATGTTTTTTATCGTCCTCGCTCTCATCCCAAGATGATCGATGTTAATTTTCGCTGCTTAGATGAAAACATAATCGATAAATTTACAATTCGACCTTTCGACGGACAAAACTGGGAAGACAATGTCGCTCAAATTCGAGATGAATGATCCTGCACACTTCATTTTTTCTGCCTTATCGTTTCAATCGGGCTTAATTTTACTATTAGCAGCTATCGCAGATTATCTAATTGGCGATCCTTGGGGATGGCTTCACCCAGTACAGATTATGGGTTGGCTAATTCAAAATTATACTAACCTAGCGCTAAAAATTTGTCCTCTAGGTTGGCAACGTCGTTTTGCAGGCGTGCTGTTGGGCTTATTACTAATTACTGGTAGTGGATTTTCAGGCTGGTTAATCGTGCAGGGTTGCTACCAGGTTCATCCTGGGCTAGGGTTCATCCTGGAAATAGTTATCCTCGCCAGTTGCTTTGCTGGAAAGAGTTTGCGAATTGCAGTGCAGCATGTTTTAGAGTCGTTACAGGTTAATGATTTGGCAACAGCGCGATCGCGTCTGAGTTTATATGTGGGGCGAGATACCGAAAATCTATCTCAACCAGAAATACTTAGGGCATTATTAGAGACAGTGGCAGAAAATGCCGTGGATGGAGTCACTGCACCGCTTTTTTGGGCTATTATCGGCTCTTTTACCACTATAGGTGCTGTTCCTGTGGCATTAGCCTATAAAGCTGCTAGCACCTTGGATTCAATGGTGGGTTATCTCCGCGATCCCTATTTTGATTTGGGTTGGTTTAGCGCGCAGCTAGAAGACCGTTTGACCTGGATTCCCTGTCGTTTGACAGTACTTACACTCAGCCTTTTTTCGGGTAAACCCGCACAGGTATGGGCAATATGTCGCCGTGATGGAGTTAAAGATCCTAGTCCCAACTCAGGCTGGAGTGAGGCTGCCTATGCGGGAATTTTAGGAATACAGTTGGGAGGAAAAAATACTTATCGGGGAGTAGTGAAGGAAAAACCCCTGTTAGGAGACGCGATGGCAACAATTTCTCTAGCCAAGATCGATCGCGCTTTAAACTTGACTCGTTATTGTTTTTTAACTTGGTTGGCGATCGCTTTATTGATTCACGGACAATTTTTACTGTTTGCTGGGATTTAAATTTGACCTTAAGTCAATCAGGCAACAAAAGTCGAGCGCTCGTTTTTAAATAACCTGGTTATTTGGTAGCAACTAATACATATTTTCTACCCAAGGAAAAATTAGAGCGTTATACTATTTCTGATCGATAAAATCACCCTCAACTCACACTGTTTCTGTGTTTTAGCTATGACCAACAGCTAGGGATAATTTATGCCACCAACAAAGTAAACTTAGTCATACACTTTATGACTTATATTCTTGTACTGATATTTAATAATCAATTTCGTACCAGTTGTTTTAGGTATGTAAATAAAGTCAAATCAAACTTGTCTGAGAATAGTTTTTTGGACAGAACATGCGCTATGGCTCAAGAGCCGCAGTTTGTATAATCGCGGTAATCAGATTTATATCTAATATTTATCAGCCCTAGATTCCAATATTACTGGCTAACTTAAGCAGAATTAGTTTTTGCTCAAAACGTAGCGAAAATAGCAATAAACCAGATAAATGTTACACAAACAACAATACTAGTAATATTTGTCTGTTAAAAAATAAGCTGTAGTCTTACTGCTGCTTAAATATAGTTGTGTTTCCTCTCAATGTTTACCAATTCTTGACTACATCTTCAAACAAACTTCACATAAATTAAGTGATCTTGCTCATGCAAAACAAAAGATAAATCGTGCAGGATGATATCAAGTAGATGGTTATCAGCCAGTAACCTAATTGTTCTTGAATGCAATTTAAACTATTGTCCAAAATTTGGGAGTGTTGCTTGATTAGCTCGGATTTAACCAGCATCAAACTAACTATTTCGACATATATAGATAGAGACAATTATCAAACTAACCAATTTCTACCGTAAGCAAAACTATTGGAGTTGAGGAGTCAGCTATGAATTTAGTACAACATACATTCGAGACTTTACACTTGAGTGCCTGGATCGAGCGACAACAACGACAATTACTTTCGTTCCGAATCAAAAAGAGCAAAATTGATTTGCTTTCCCCGCTACGCAAATGCTTAGATGGAATTGAGATCGACAACAGTGCTTTTGCTCATCGCATTTGCCGCTTAATTCCCAGTCAGTGTCCCTTTGAACGTGAGATTAGGTTATTGAATCTGACTATCTTAAAGATTCCTCCTATGTGTAAACTCAACCCTCTTTACAATGAAATAATTGCCTTGCGTTTTCGGGCAATTTGTTATTTAGCTGATACGTGTGGAGAAGATATTAGCGTCTATTGTTGAGATGGATTAGAATATTAATCATCTTTTTCTCGTGAACCGACAATCGTGGCAATAATTGCGCTCAAAGCCTGGTATTTAGAACAATACGAACCAATCAAAAAAGTAATCCAGCAGCCTTGCTCCCTGCGCTTGAGCAGAAACAGCCTGCTAAAAACAGGCTTGAGGGCAGATTTTTTAGACGATCGCCTGGAAGTAGAAGGTTCAGACTGGTTTCAACTGTATTTGTCAGGTAAAACGGTCGAGTTTTATATTCAAGGAAGCGGTACTTATTTAGTTTCCAATATTGATTTAGTTTCTCAGGAAATTTATTTTACCAAATGTACCAGCATTTCTGGGTTAGAACCAACAATCTACTATAGTCCTCAGCGTTACCACCAGGCTGCTAATGAAGCTATAACTTCAGCATTGACCGCAATTATTGACGATTTAGCAGCGCGATCGCGCATTCCGCTGACTTTGGAGATTACCCCCCGCAGTTCAGGCTCTCCTTTGCGTTTAAGTAATAGTCAGTTTAGAAAGATCGGTAAAAGCTTGTTGTTAATAGCTGATGTAACTCCTGTCAGCAGTATTTCTGGAGCAGATCGCTCAGAGCTATTGCTAGACTCTAATGTATGTGTAGAACTAGGCTATGGTATCCAAACTAAAGATCATGGTCAAATTTTACTGCTGAATATGGAACGCTCTGACTTAACAGGAGTAATTCCTTTTGATATGGCTGGATATAAGCAGCTGAGCTTTACCAATAAATCGCAATTAGCCAAGAGCTTACCGAAGCTACTCGAAACCTTACTCCAAAGATACAGTTTATTTTAAGCAGAATTCAAGATAATCTGTGACTAAGCTAAATTCCAGGCAAGAATACACAGTGAATAGGTTAAACTTTAATTGAGAACTATTCCTATAAGCTCATAGTTCAAACCTGCCACAACAGCTAAAAATTAATTTTGGCTGCTATCAAAACATAAGATGAATCAGTCAGTAATTCTTCAGCTCAAAAACATTACCAAGACATATCCTCATCGAGCAGTATCTGCTATAGAGAGTCGTCATACGGTAGTTTTAGATGATGTTAGTCTGACTTTGAACCACGGAGAATTATTGAGCCTATTAGGGCCTTCAGGATGCGGTAAAACTACCCTATTGAGAATAGTTGCAGGATTTGAGTCCATATCTCAAGGAACAGTATCGATCGCCGGAAAAGTAGTCTGTACTAACTGTGAATCTTTGGCAGCGGAAAAGCGCAACACAGGAATGGTATTCCAGGACTATGCCTTATTTCCTCATTTAACCGTGGCAGAAAATATTGCTTTTGGTTTAAAAAATCAGCACAAAAACCAAGGTAAGAGTAGATTTTTTCAGAAAAAGTCTCAGGCTCAGATCGAAGAAAGAGTGAGAGAAGTTTTAGAATTAGTTGGACTACGTGCTTTGCAAAAACGTTATCCTCATCAGCTTTCAGGGGGTCAGCAACAACGAATTTCCCTGGCTAGAGCCTTAGCACCTCAACCAGCTTTAATTTTACTAGATGAACCCTTGAGTAACTTAGATGTTCAGGTACGACATCGTTTAAGAGTAGAAATTCGTTCGATTATTAAAGCAGCAGGTATCTCAGCCATCTTTGTGACTCACGATCGCGAAGAAGCCCTAGCTATCTCTGATAAAATTGCCGTAATGCGTCAGGGAAAGATCGAACAGGTAGGGGCACCAGAAGATGTGTATCTTAATCCTGCATCCCGCTTTGTGGCGGAATTTGTGACCCAAGCTAATTTCTTACCCGCTACCAAAAAAGGACAGACTTGGCTCACCGAAATTGGTGAAATAGCCCTATCTCAACCAAAGCTGGGCGATCGCAATTATGCCGAGGCAGAAATTGGCGACTTGATGCTGCGTCCGGAAGATATTACCTTAATTCCCGATCCCGAATCGCAGATAGTGGTTTGCGAAAGGCAGTTTTTGGGTAGAGAATATTATTATTGTGTGTCAACGGCTTCAGGAAAAAGAATTTATGCTCGTACTAATTTAGATCTGGCGCTCGCGCTAGAAACCAAAGTTAGTCTGTCGTTGAATCTAACTTCTGCTCGAATATTTCCTAAATTTGATGGCATAGAAAAACGTTTAGCTTCAGTATCGTTCTAAATTATTAGCAATATAGTCATTCTAAATAGAAACATGAATCACAAAAGCACGGAAATTAATGGGAATGACTATAGTTTTACATTTAGGCGATCGAATTTATTAATTGATAACCAGCTTAAGCGTCAATAACTATCGAACTAACGGGTTTAGCACAACAGGTTAAAACTTGTCCTGGTTCTAAACCGCCTAAAGCATCATAATCTTCTTCATAAGTTACTTCTCCTTTTAAAACTTTAGCTACGCAAGTGCCGCAAGTACCAGCACGACAGCTATTTTCAATTTCAATTTCTGCTTTCTCTGCTGTATCCAAAATATATTCATTCTCAGCGCAAGCTGCTTCTTTCCATGAGTTAGCAAAAAATACTTTGGTTGCCGTAGTAGAACTGGCTGATGATTTTTCAGGCTTGGCTTGAGGAGCTTCTACTACAGTTTGAGGTTGTTCGATAACCACACCATCTTTTAGTTTGGCGTTAAACTTCTCAATTAATAAGCTCCGCAATGTGGCTTTAAGATCGTCAACAGCAACACCCTTGTCAATTACAGTTCCCAACTCAGCATCTTTGCCAACTTTACCTCCAGCAAAGATTTTTGCTCCTTCTACCGCTTTACCGTCTTTACGCACTTTAGTACCCATCAAGCCAATATCTCCCGCCTGGGGTTGTCCGCAAGAGTTGGGGCAGCCTGTCCAATGAAGACGTACGCGGTTAGGGATATCTAATTCTTGGTCTAGTTCTTGAGCTAATTTCAAAGCTCTTTGTTTAGTTTCAATTAAAGCAAAATTGCAATACCGCGCCCCCGTACAGGAAATAACCGAGCGAGTTAAAGTACTGGGATTAATGGTAAATTGCTCTAGCAAAGGTTCACTGAGAAAAGTTGAGATATTTTCCTTAGCAATATGGGGAATAATCACGTTTTGCTCGACTGTCAAACGAATTTCACCATTACCATATACCTCGGCTAATCTAGCTAGCTCAAACATCGGTTCTGCTGCCAAACGTCCCATAGGAACGTGCAAACCAACATAGCTATATCCTGATTGCTTTTGAGGGTGTACTCCTAAATGATCTTTTTTATCCTGAGTAATTTCGTCTTCAAGCGCGGCATCAGCTAGAGCTTTACCTAGTTCTTGTTCTATTTCTTGACGAAATTTTTCTACCCCCCAAGTCTCAATCAGCCACATCATACGCGCCTTGGGGCGACTAGCTCTTAAACCTTCTTTCCCACCATTTTCAGTATAGACGGTTAAAATAGCGCGGCACATCTCTACTACATCTTCATCATTAGCGCGAACCCAAACCCCTAATGGAATAGACTCGGCGCAGCGTTGAGCTGATAAATATCCTCCTACTAAAACATTGAAACCTAATTCGCCGTCTTTATAAGCAGGAATAAAAGCGAGGTCGTTTAATTCAGCATGAATTGAATTATCTCTAGCACCCTCGATCGCAATATTAAATTTGCGCGGTAGATTACTAAAAGAATAGTTACCTTCACCATTATTAGTAATCATATCCTGTACCTTCTGCATCATCACGCGAGTGTCGATCAACTCATCGGGATCGATACCCGCCACTGGAGAACCTGTTAGATTGCGTACATTGTCCATTCCAGATTGAATACTGGTTAAGCCTACTTCTTTGAATTTACGGAAAATATCAGGAGTGTCTTCTAAACGGATACCCCGCAGTTGAATGTTTTGCCGAGTGGTAACATCAGCCGTACCGTCTTCTCCATAGCGTTCTATAGCACTTGCTAATACCCGCATTTGTTCGCTACTGACTACACCGTTCGGAACTCGCATCCGCAGCATAAATTGTCCAGGAGTCACAGGACGATAAAAGATACCTAACCATTTAAGACGTGTTTCTAAATCTATTTGATCGACAGCTTCCCAACCGATCTGAGCAAAATGTTCTAGCTCATTTTTAACATCTAGACCATCTTTGGCTGCTTTAACTTTTTCCACTTTATTGAGTTTAATTTCGGCTTTAATAGTCATAAATCTAAATCTTGATAGGTATAGGTATCTAAGTAAAAGATGAAGAAAATGCAGATGAGGTTGATCGATTGTAGTTGTGAGTCACCAAAATTTTGCTTGGATCTCACAGCGTGTATCTTTGCTTGAATACACTAACCTCAGTCATTTTTCATGGTTAACATTACCCCAAGATTATGTAGATTTGTTTGAATATTTTGTATCTTTAATTACTAAACATAAATAGATATGCAATAAACGCATATAACATATTTATTTTGTAAATTATACTTGAGGAGACAAAGGCTTGCAGAACTTGGCTTATAGAGAAAATTACCAGCTACGGAAACCAGATCAACTGGTTAATAAATTTATCTTAGTTTAGGCGCAACAGAAGCGATCGCACATTGCAGTCAGAAAATTGAGGGTATTACTATGCACACTTAAATCTATACAATACATTTTGGTAAGCAGATCGACTATGATGCAAATTGTGTAATGCAGTCATTGTTACAGTAATTGGTGGATCGGCTTTAGCTGACTCACCTCATTTATATTATCGATTAAGGCGATTGTGATTAATCAACTAAAGTCAATTAGGCAATTTAACTATGATTAGAAGTCGTTACTATTAAAACAATTTTTAAGCAATTTATATTTTAAATTAATTACAGAACGAGCTTATTTTATGAGTATTTCTTTTTTAAAACTCCAGTCAAGTTTTTAAATATTAAATAGTTTTTAACTAGTAGTCAGCGAAACTACCTATTACTAGAAACCTAGATTGATATTTACAGTTAATTAATGTTATTTGAAATGAAAGACATATATTTATACATTGAATTTGAGATTACTAACCTTGCTAGATTTACCTGTTTGCAAAAAATGTTTGCCCAACTAAAAGAGGTAAAGAACAATTGGATGCAGGTTGTCTATTTAGAGCAAAAACAAAATTTGAATTATAGCGATCCCGTAGATAGTTTTGCTTGGAAAGATTATTTAGATGACGAAACTGTGCAGTGGTTCGATAACAGTTTTGATTACGATAGTGAAGAAGGCATAATTTATTGGAAACTTTGGGAATTGACCAAGCCAGAAATTCGTTTGCAACATCCCTTTTTTAAAACTCCAGGTAATTGGTATTTTGAATCTATGTTAGATGCCATTTTTAATGGTGATTACTCTCTAATCGATTTAGTTCAAGAAAAAGATTATCAAGGATGTTTGTATTACAAACCTCGCGTCTCTGCTTTTGGTGGTTCAGATAGTCTAGTAGAATTAATTAGATCCTTTGGTAATCAAGTAACTTACGATTCTTGGCAGGAAAATAGTAATCCAGTCAGAAAATCAGAATGGAATTACCAATTAGCAAAAAAATTGGTAAAGCTAGGTATTGGTTTTACTCCTGAATTGTTATTAAAAAAGACAAAATGAATAAGATCAAAATAAACAGTCATTTGCCAAAACCAGCAATTGAGACTTTAACCAAATATTTAAAATCTCACCCTGAATTAAAATTAGACGATCCAAAACCTACAGTCAGAGTCATGGTAGGTACGCTAAATTATTTTACAATGCTGCAAGAGATGCCCCACGGTAAAGATATTCTCCCTTTAGAAAGCGATCGACCAGTCAATACTTTAACTAGGATGATTACTACCAATAAAAAAATAAGTAATTTTACTTATTTTTGCTTTGATTGAATAATTATCAATGATTAAAAATTACTCACCGTCGTAATTTATTTATTGTTGAAGGTAAGCTGATTAACATTAATAACAATTGAGAATTTAATTTAGCTAGAGTTTAGTTATTTTAACAGTCATTTCAAGATGCCATTGCAGTTAATGATTAACTCTTGCTTAGAGGAAGGAGAATCTTTGCCAAAGGCTAGCATCTTTAGAGGAAAATTACAAAACGCCTGATTAAAACATCTAAATATTAAAAAAGTTGTTAGTTGCCTGCAAATTTTCTAAGACTAACAACTAACAACTAATTAAATAACAGCCTCAACCATTACTTATGTAACATCGAGTTTAATAATGATTTCCTACCTTACGATGGTGAACTGCGGTTAAACCATCTGGATTAGAAACTCGACCTAAATTGACCTGACTATAGACAATCCAATGATCGCTACATTCCATACGGCTGGATACCTCACATTCTAAATATGCCAAAGCATCAGTCAAAATAGGAGAACCGTTAGCTGCGGTTTGAGTTTTAACTCCTGCGAAACGATCTGCACCTGGTTTAAATCGCTTGAGAAAGTGTTTCATCAAAGTTTGATACTTACCTTCTTCCAGGATATTTAAGACGAAGCGATCGCCAACCTGCATCAAAGATTCAATTGCCCGATCTTTAGCTACAGCAATAGTCAATCCAGGTGGTTCAAAACTAGCCTGAGATACCCAGGAAGCCAACATCGCGCTACTTACATCTCCTTTAGTCGCGGTAATAATGTACAGTCCACCACTCAAGCGTCCGATCGCTTTATCTAAATCGCTGTCGAGAGATTTCATTTGCTTGACTAAATCCTTACGGGTGAGGAGTTGTCCCAAATCAGTTCCTGACTCTTCACATCTCTGATAGTCAGCTTCAGTAGGTACATCTTTGATCCTGATCGCGGGGAAGCCAGGTTTTAAACCCGCCTCGCGAAACTTAGTTAATAGTGGATCGATGGGTTCGTCATCATCACCGTAGGATTCAAACATCCCAATCATCTGTTTTTCTTTAGATGCAGCCAAAACTGTACCTAAATTAGCAGCAATGTCCTGTTGCTTTTTGCCACCCAACGGCGGCATACCAAGCACAATACCCACAGAACGATTAACGATTTCGTGGACTTCAGTATTGTCAGCCGAGCGCAAATCGACCATTTCTACTGCCACACCAGTTTTGGTAATGCCTTTGGCAATTGCTTGGCTAATGCGATCGCTGTAGCCATAATCGGAGACATAGAATACCGCTACGCTCTTTTCTGCCTTAGTTTGGGCTTTACTCCAGTTACGATAGCGATCGAGTAATTCTTGAAGGTTGTGGCGCAATAAAGGGCCATGTCCATTAGCGACAGTCTTAATTTCGCTCAGCTGATCCATTCGCTTCATTGCCGAAAGTACAGAGCGAGCATTAGGTCCCATTAGACAGTCATAATAAAAACGATAGTCTTTTTCAATTGCCTTAAGATCTTCGTCGTAGATAGCATTGGAACAGTAGTGCATCCCAAAGGCATCACAGGTAAATAAAATACCTGACTTGTGGTCGTAACTAAAAATAGTATCGGGCCAGTGTAAATTAGGCGCATTAACAAACTCAATTACATGACCTTGACCTAAATCAATTGTCTCGCCATTTTTAACGATCTGTTGTGCAAAAGGCTGGTGTACTAAATCTTCTAAAAACTTAATTGCCATTTTGGCAGCAACTACCGTCGCTTGGGGTGCAAGTTCCAGAAAATCTTTGACTAGCCCACTGTGATCGGGTTCAGTATGACTAATAATCAGGTAATCAATTTGTTGCGGATCGATTAAACCCTGCAAAGTATCTAAATACAGCTGGCGAAATTTAGCGTGGGACGTATCGACTAAAGCAATTTTATCACCACGAATTAAATAAGAATTATAGGTCGTGCCGTTTTGTAGACCAAACTCGATATCAAAGCGATCGCGATCCCAGTCTAGGGAACGAATTGCTGTAGTATCAGGGTCAATCTCGGCAGTTTGAATACTTAACCTTGGTTGGGTTTTAATTGGTGTTGCGACCATAGCCCCTCTTTTAACTTTTATTAAATTTCTTTACTCTTCTTCATTGTGCCACGACTTTTTAATCTGTAATCAATACTTATTTATCACAATGTTTGGTTTTATTTATGTGATGAGAAAATGGGGATCGAGTCATAGAGATAGAGATCTAGCCAATCGTCCCCAAGCGAGAAATACTAAGCAGATTTAACGTTAGCCGCCTTCTCGACTAAATTTAGAACATCATAACGGCTCAGCTTGGGTTTACCAAGTGCGATCGCATCTAAAGTACCTTTGGCTAATATATAAGGAATTTGGCAAAAACTCAAAGCTGGACTGCCTTTGGGCAAAGCTTCAACATATAAATCAGCCTGCTTTAATTGGCGACGAGCATAGTGTTGAACATCTATATTTGTCCAGCCTTCAGGAATAAAGCTAACCCCTCTTTGAGAATCTTCTCTTTGGTTACGAACAATATTCACCGCCTGTAAACCGCGTCCAAAAGCGATCGCATATTGGCGATTAGTTTTGGTATCATCGTACCAAGCCCACAAATCTGATAGCAATAAACCTACAGCTCCTGCTACGCTAAAGGTATAGCGATCCAAATCGGCTTCGGTGCTAATTGTCCAGTTATGTTCTGCCCAATATGCCATTCGATCTGCCATCGCTGCGGTAGCATCCCAAATTCGGGGAGCGATCGTGTTAGGGGCGAGACTTGCCCAGTCCCCAACACATAAACTAACCTCTGGCAAAACGTTACTATAACAAGCTAAATCTGCGCCAATACGAGCATAAGCTTCAACATCGGTCATTTCTTGCATTCTCTGGCTAATACTACGCAGAAGTTCGGCTTTGGTATGATTGTCAAGATCTGGAGTGTCTTCTATTTCATCAATTGCACGCATACAGAGATAAGCTGATGCAACTGCATCTTGTAGCTCTTTTGGCAAGCGGGCAATAGGAATGTAAAATGTCCTACTAGTTTGTTTTAGGGTTTCTAATGCCCTGTTCTGCAAATTCATTAGATCCGCTACTCCTCACACTGATCAACAATCACAGTAATCGTTGTCGTTTGCTCAAATCTGGAGATTGAACGACGCAAATGATTGTGACTTATCGAAAAGCATACACTGAAAATTTGATTTCTAGATGAGAAGAGCATAAACTTTTTAAGTTGATTATGAATTGTCGATGGTTAATGCTTGATCGCTAGTTGCTGTTTTACCTAGTTCACAGATATGAGAAAGTCTATTTATGAGAAGATATAAAATCTAATTAAATCATTGATAAAAATTTTTTTTAATTATGTCTAATACCTATAGCGTTGAAATAAACCATCAGGGTAAAACTCAAACTATTCAAGTTGCAGAATCACAAAATATTTTAGAGGCAGCGACGAGTGCTGGTATTGACCTACCTTATTCTTGTAGTGCTGGGGTTTGTACTACCTGTGCTGCTCAAATTCTTTCAGGAGAAGTCGAACAAAGTGACGGTATGGGCGTCTCTCCTGAATTACAAGCAGAGGGATACGCTTTGTTGTGTGTGTCATACCCCCGTTCTGATATCAAACTAGAGTCTGGTAAAGAAGATATTGTTTACGCCAGACAATTTGGTAATCAGTAATTCATGATTGAAACTTTTGATTTATACAAGACTTAAAAACCCAAGACATTGGTGGATACGTAATGTTTTGGGTCATGGCGATCGCCTTTTTCTGTATGTCCACTAAAATTTTGGCGATCGCCATTCTAGATTTGAGTAGATGCAATTTTTTAAGGATCGAGAGGACTTCTTACTCCTTTACGGAAAAGGAGCGTAAAGCCACTGTCTTTCAAAACGGTGGATATAAGCGACCGACAGATTTCAAATCTGTCGAGCCAAATTTATTTGGCAGTTAGATATTCATGGTATACTATTTTACGTAGCAGTTCAACTACGCAATTCATGTTCATTTTAGAATATAAGCTTAGAGGTAAACAAAAGCAATATCAAGCGATAGACGAAGCTATTCGTACAGTTCAGTTTGTACGAAATAAGTGTCTTCGCTACTGGGAAGATGGTTCTGAAGTAGGTCAGAAAGATATCTACAGATATGTAACCCAACTCAGAAAAGAGTTTGCTTTTGTAAAATCTCTTAACTCTACCGCTTGTCAACAAGCTTGCGAAAGAACATGGACTGCAATATTGAAGTTCTACACTAACTGTAAAAATAAAGTTGCGGGAAAGAAAGGGTATCCTAAGTATTCTAAAAAAACTCGTTCGGTTGAATTTAAAAAATCTGGCTGGAAGCTAGATAGAGAAAGAAAACGATTGACTTTCACTGATGGTAACAACATTAATGAGATGAAGTTGATTGGAAGCAGAGATTTATTCTACTTTGCCGAATGGCAGATTCAGCGAGTAAGAATAGTTCGACGAGCAGATGGCTATTTTGCTCAGTTGTCAGTTAAGTTAGATCCAAGGGATATAACTCCACAATTGAAGCCTACTGGTAAAGCAGTTGCGATCGACGTTGGACTCAGGTACTTTTATGCGGACAGTAACGGTGAAACTGTCAATTGCCCTAAATACTATCGCAAATCCGAACGTAAGCTAAACAAATTAAATTACCGAAAGTCGAAAAAGTTTGTTCGAGGCAAACCTGCTTCTAATAACTATATAAAAGCTAAGAAAAAATACGCCAAGAGACATTTGAAGGTAAGTAGGCAGCGAGAAGAGTTTGCCAAAGAAAAGGCACTCCGTTTAATTCAATCTAACGATTTGATCGCCTACGAAGATTTAAAAGTTAAAAATCTTGTTCGTAATAAAAAATTAGCTAAAAGTATCAATGACGCTGCGTGGTCACAGCTAAGGAAATGGATTGAGTATTTTGGATTAAAGTATGGCAGGTTAACAGTTGCCGTACCTCCACACTACACATCATCTGATTGCCCCAATTGTAGCAAAAGAGTGAAAAAATCTCTTTCTACTCGCACTCATGTATGTGATTGTGGCATTGAGCCTATGGATAGAGATTATGCTGCATCATTGAATATTTTGAAAAAAGCTACGATAGGGCATATCGGAAGCTGGTCTAATGAAATATTAGATCTAAACGCTTGGGGAGATTCGACCTCTATCTTGGTTGGTGGCAACACCTGCGAGGGTAAGTCAAATCGCTGAACCAAGAATCCCCTGATTTTTAATCGGGGGAGTGTCAATGATTATATGGTCAACTAAGCTACAATCGGCTGCAAGAATGCAGTTAATAGCTGGGAAAATATTTAATGGTTGGTTACTTAGTTTTTCTAACAATCTATGTTGGGCTGTATGCCTTGTTCGCTCTAGGGCTGAATTTACAGTGGGGTTACGCAGGATTAATTAATTTTGGTCATGTAGCTTTTATGACTGTTGGCGCATATACAACAGTGTTGTTAAGTTCACAAGGTGTCCCGCTGATAGTAGCAGTTATTGCTGGAGTGGCGATCGCATCATTGCTCGGATTATTGATTGGGATGTCTACCCTCAGATTACGAGAAGACTATTTAGCCATTGTCACCATCGGAGTTTCTGAACTATTACGTCTAGTTGCTCTTAACGAAGAATGGTTGACCGAAGGATCTTTTGGCGTTCGCGGTTTTCCCTTACCTCTAGAACGTTTCGATCCTAATCTATTTCAAAAATATATTTTGATTGGCATTTTAACTTTATTAGCAATCTTCGCAGCTTGGCAACTGTGGCGAGGTGGGCGATCGCAATGGCGCGAAGCTAAAGACATTCAAGGCAAAAGCTATCAACCAACTAAAGCAGCCAGTCTAATCGTTTGGGGCATTGTGGGAATAGCAACGGTTTTAACTATATATATTAATGGCTGTGCTGCTTTACTAAACTATAACTACAAAGCTGGCTTAATGCTGTTAGTTTTAATTGCGGTAGCCGTTACTTATTGGGGATTAGATTTGCTGGTCAAATCCCCTTGGGGTCGAGTATTAAAAGCAATTCGCGAAGATGAAGAAATTGCTACAGCTTTGGGTAAGAACGTTTTTTGGTATAAGCTACAGGCGTTTATGCTGGGTGGTGCGATCGCAGGTGTGGCAGGAGCGTTTTATGCTTGGCAACTCACTACTATTTACCCCAGCAATTTCGAGACTCTAGTTACCTTCAATGTCTGGACGATGGTGGTTTTGGGTGGTGCTGGTAAAAACCCTGGGGCATTGTTAGGAGCAATTATTTTCTGGGCTTATGATGCCTTGACTCGCTTTTATTTGCCAAAATTGGGCTGGTTTAATAGTTCAGAAGAAGGAGCTTTTCGCGTCATGATCATCGGCTTAATTCTGATGATTTTAATGGTGTGGCGACCTCAAGGAATCCTGGGGAGGAAAGAAGAATTAACCTTAAGCAAGTAAAATACTGGGCAAATACTATTGGTATAGTGCCATCAAACTTCGTGAGAAGAGCTAATAGTTAAAAGCTATTAGCTCTCAACTATTAGCCAATCAATAAAATCGTTAACTATGATTGCTGTTGATTAGCATCAATATTACGCACTAAATTTCTACAGCCAGCACAATCACAACCATAAAGTTTAATTGCCTTGTCGCCTTCGCGGTCTATTTTGGCTGCTGTTTCGGCATCGTATTCATTGCAGCTACAGTCGGCAAAAGGATAGTCAGTTTCACTCTTGGGAATTTCAGCAATTTGGTTGTCTAACTCAGGAGCAGTAAAAACATACTCTCTGGCATTAACCGAATTTGCACTTAGTAAAGATAAAGCTACCGAACCAGAACAGCCTAATGTAGTAAGTAATTTTTTGTTCATTAGTTACTCCTGATAAATTAAAAATCAATTATATCCTGCATTAAATTAATTCTTGGGTAGCAGCTTTACATTACACAAAATTTTCAGGTAATTTCAGCATATTTTTGCTAAAGATTCACATTGGCAATCAATTGCCAATCTTGACCACTGAGAAACTGTCGGATGGCTGATAATTTTGGCAATTTTCATTTGGCAATAAGTACCGACTAAAATCAAACCTTGCAATCAGCAAACGGCCTTAATAGTTGATCAAGAGTGTTTAAAGGGTGAAAATAGCTTCGATTAATAATTATCAGCTTCAATCCAGCACTGTCAATAATCTCTGACAAAGATCTGTCTGATTTAAATTCTAAATTGTTTAGCTTGGCGGTCAATTCTTCGCTAAAAATGCTGAGAAATTCAGCGGTGCTTTCTCCTGAAAAAGCTTAATAATAGATAGCTGGAGTTTTCAAAGAATTATCGTTAGCTTCGAGAAAGCTCTGAATAATATCAAGGCTACTAAAATCAAGATCATCGAAAACCAGTCCATTTTCGCGATTAATTAGCTTATTTTTTAACCAATTGATCGCTAATTTTCTGCTTGATAGTTCGACCATAAAACCAAAGTTAAAAAAATAATGGTAACCTAAAATAAATTTTAAGCAAACTACAAAAAGATATACGGTTATTTAATTCTTATTGAACTACAATATAACCAATTATTTGATTCATTATTTTAATAAATATTTCTCGGTCGAAGTACTAAAAAATAACTGTCTGTCCTGATTATTCAGCTTTAACAACCAAATAATGTTGCCTTTTAAATCAATAAAGTTAAGCTATAAGTACTAGAATTACTTTGATTATTGGTTCGGTGTTAGAACTAAACCTAGAACTAAACATTTCTAGTAAGATTAAGCGATTCTTCTGAATTTAAGTTTCTCAGCCGATCGCTCAAATCCCAAGCGGGTTGCAGTTGTCCTGGTTGAAAGGTGCGACTCATGACGACATAGATTGAAGTACGATCGCAACCGATATCTGCTGCCACCACATTATCCCAAGACTCGGCAGTAAGGCGATCGTCAATCTGCCAATGCCCGTTTTGCCAAGACAAGCGACGAGAGAACCTAAATGGGGTTTTTTGTTTGCCTGTAATCAGAATTTTTTGTAAGCTACGTCGAATTAAATTAGGAAAATAACGCCCCAAAGACAACATTACTACTCGCAGAATAATTAAGTTCTTCGGGTTCATCTGCTTTTGTTTCGCCCAGCCAAGATTACCCACGATCGCAATTTGATCGGTGCTAAGGTGAACTTGATAATTATCTACCAAATGTCCCACTGCGTTTCTTCGTTTATTGCCATCCTGCACTAACAAAGAAAATTGAGTATCCGAAGCAACTAGCTGATTATCGCGAAATATTTTAAACACACCGCCTTTATTGAGGGCTAAATACAGTTCCGTATTGTCTCGGCGATCGATTAAAATACCCCCTTGTTTTAAATGAATCGTGCCAGAAGTACGAGGCTGTAAAGGGGGACGACTAGGGATAAAGTCACGCCAGGCTAAAAGATAATTCCAAGTATGATGTCCAATAATGCGATCGTCGGCATAGCAAGAGCCTAAACCATTGGCTAACCCCTGCAAAAAGCGGTCATTAATATTTAAAGCGACTGGTAGCCATTTACCTACTAGCTCAAATCCATGAGGGAAGAAGTTATAAGTATTGCGACTGGTATATTCTCCACCATAAGAACCATCGGGATGCACAAACTCCGCCGCTAACTTGACTGCTGAGGCGATCGCCTGTTTCAATCTTTCACTCTGGTTTAATTCATATAGCCGCGCCAAACAAGAAATAGTTAGGGTATGATATCCAGGATCGCAACCTTCATACTCAACAAACCAGCCTTCAGGATTTTGCCAGGACAATACCTGTTCTAAACGCTCTTGCTTACTAGCATCCCAGCGATCTGTTTTAAGTAGTCTGCCGACTAACTCCAGACAAAGTACAATTAAAGCCTGATGATTAGTTAGCCGTCCGCTTTCTTGATGTTTTGCCAGCCAGTCTGCCCGTCTGCGGAAAAAATTCAGAACTGCTTCAGAATGCTCTAAGCTCATCAAATTAGTACTTTCTAGACAGGCAAGTAAAGAAAAAGCGGCTGCGCCTGCTGCTCTTTCATAGGGAAAATAGTCATCACATGAACCATTAGCATGACTACTCCAGTAAGCATAATTAATTCCTGCTTTAACCCACTCCTCAATCATGGGCTGCTGATAATAAATATTTCCTGGAAGATTGCAATGATACGCCAAAGCTAGCGGATAAACAAACTCCTGAGACATTCCCGCCGGAAAATCAATCACCTTATATTGCCAAAAAGTGCGATCAAAACAACCATAGGTGGGGCTATGAGGATTGCGATCTAAAAGAGTCAAAATCTTGGGAATCTGCGCCAGGGCTTCGCGAGCGAATAAATCTCTGTTACTCATGGAATAGCTGTTAGCTGTTAGCTGTTAGCTGTTAGCTGTTAAAAATCATCCTGCTAATTTTGGCATAAAAATACTATCTTTAGTTCAATAGTGCGATCGCTCTGACGTAGGTTCGGCAAGATCTATGTATGTAATTTTGTGTCTTTACTACTTAATTGTGCAACGTCGATAAAATGCGATCGCGCAATATATACTCAGTAAATTGCTAAATGATTTACGTCTGTTGAAATGCTCGTAGATCACAAACATATCGATTTTATCTGGCTTTCGCTAGATGCCGTTTGATTAATCTTTGCCAAGAATAAAAGAGTAGCATTACATTATTTAACATTATGGTTTCGCAACAGTCAGGTCATCCTAGCGACCAAGAGCCAGACCAATGGCAAAAAGATTTGAACCCTGACCCGATGGCAGGTCAAAACCATGGCGTAGAGACAACTCAAGAAGATGTGTATGATTTAACTGCCTATGATCTCGAAGAACTTCATGATCGCCTCGCAGATTTTACCAAAGATGAGTTAAAAAAAATTCCCGTTCTCAAAGTTGGAACTCGTCTGCAACAGGGAGCAACCTATATTAATCTTAACGATCCTTTACGCGAGGAGTTTACGGGAATGGGAGATATGTCAGCAGAAAATAACAATTTGATAATTCCCAAGAATAAAGTTGGTTATGAATTATGGAATCGTTTGATAAGCAGTTAAAAATTGAGTGAAGGCAAAAGGATAAATAGCAAGTAGTTTAAACTACTTGCTATTTATCCTAATGCAATGCAACAACTTATATTAATTCTCGCGCCTTAGATAAAGAAATAAATATCAAAATATTAAACGAGCGCGATCGATAACTTACCAAAAACTTAGACGTGGTTGCCAAACAGATCAATCATCTATGTTTATCTGCGTGCTGTTCGAGAAGCCTAACGGCTACATCTGTAAACACGATGAGCCAAAAGCGATCGCGGTTGCCATAGAACTAATCTCACTCCCTACCGATAAATCCATCTGTGTTTATCTGCCTTCATCTGTGCGACGCGTCGCAAATCATGCACGGGCATATCCTTTAGGGGACTTTTATACAGCAAGATTTCAGACAGATAAGTCCATAACAAAACCTCTAATTGCTTTTGCTCAATAACATTAATTAATTAATCTCAATTTTCCAATGCTTATTAGCTCTACTAAACCCAAGACTACTCAATCCAAAACAAAACTCTGGTTACCCAAGCAAGTACTAGTGACTCCTGCTGCTTATGCCGAAGACTGGGGACAAGAAATTATTAAAAGAGTAGAATCTTTTAACATTCCCGTTATCAAGCTTAGACAAAATAGGATTACAGGATTGCGAGGTAAAAATGAGCGAGAAACTTATGCGATCGCCAAAAATACCTTAGCCATAGTCAATGCACCACCCAGCCAGCTAAAACTAACCCCCATACCACCTTCTGCTGATTGGCAATTTCATTTGGCGCAGGGTTGTCCTGCACACTGCCAATATTGTTATTTAGCGGGGAGTCTGTCTAATGTTCCCGTGGTCAAAGTTTATGCCAATCTACCGCAAATTTTGGCTAATCTTAGCAATTATGAGCAAGAAGAGCATCATACTACCTATGAGGTTAGTTGCTATACAGATCCCCTGGGAATTGAACACCTAACTGGTAGTTTAGCTGAGTGCATTCGCTATTTTGGTACTAGGAGTAGTGCTTCTTTGCGCTGGGTTAGTAAATTCGATTATGTAGATCAACTATTAGATTTACCCCATAATGGACATACTCATTGTCGCGTTAGCGTTAATGCCGATCCTGTAAGTCATTCGCTCGAAGGTGGCACTGCTAGGGTATCACAGAGATTGCAGGCAATACGTAAATTAGCTTTGAATGGTTATCCTATAGGAATAGTCCTTGCACCAATTATGGCGATCGTTGACTGGCAACAACATTACGCTAATCTATTTGAACAGATTGCCCAAACCTTAGATCTAGATTGCGATCTTACTTTTGAATTAATTACCCATCGCTTTACCCCTAAATCGAAAGAGGTATTGCAAACATGGTATCCCAACAGTAAATTGGATTTAGAAGAGGATGATCGCACTCACAAGCGCAATAAATTTGGTGGGGTAAAATACGTCTACAAGAAAGACACGATGCAAGAACTACAAGATTTTATTCAGACTCAAATCAACACCAAGTTTCCTCAAGCTAAGATTTTATATTGGACTTAATCTAACGTCTAGATCGCCAACACAATTGCGTGCCGATTTCTGTTAGATGCACAAATATTAGACTGCTTGAGGCACAACGCTAATCAAGGCGACACCCAGATTCGAACTGGGGGATAGTGGATTTGCAATCCACGGCCTTACCACTTGGCTATGTCGCCACCCTGCTAATAACGCTTAATTAGTATATCAAACTTTATTCACTATTAACCTGGGCTGGAATGAAAATATTTCTAACAGATAGAAGGTTGCTTTTCCTTAGTGCTTGATACTGCTTTTGACAAGGTTAATTGCGTTCCATCTCTGTTCCAATGTACGCTATCAAAAACTTCGTGTAAAATCGAAAAGCCTCTGCCATTCTCTGATTCATCTATTGGTAATTCTTTACCCCGATCGGGGCAACTGTTAAAACTTTTAAATCCTTCTGTAAAGCCGCCGCCTTCATCGGCAATTACCCATGAATATTCTGTATTGGTAACTGTAAATCTAACAATAATAGTTTTGCTAGGATCTAGTTTATTACCGTGCTTAGCTGCATTAACTAATGCTTCTTGTAATCCTAATCTTACTTCTGCTCGCCATTCTAGAGGTACGCTTACTAAGAGTAAATCGAGAACAGGACAAAGATAGAGTGTTGAAGTGAAGCTCATAGTAGTCCACTTGCTTCTATTCCAAGGAATAGGGATGGCAATCACTAATTTATACCTCTAGGTTAAACTGTAGGATTTGTGCTGTTGGAAACTGACGATTATATCTCTTGTGTCAATTTTAGAGTCGATTTAGTGACATTAACTTAAGTATTAAAGCTAGTTAAATTGGCATTTGCTAGCTGAAAAGAAACTTCCTGTTTCCTCCAGATTAGTATTTTTGCCGGTTAAAATTATTAGTTATTAGTTTTTACAGCCTCATCATGGCAGTAATTCCTTTAGTTTGTTGGCGAATCTAACAGCTAAAGTCATAGTCTTCCTCTTGAGGTTTGAACAGATGCTTACATCCCCGATATTATTAATTATACTAAATTTTACCAACAAAACAGATTAAAATCTTGAACTATTGCCTATTCAAAATGACGCAACACTCGACATGAGTGGTTTGAGGAAAGAAATCAACAGGTTGAATCTGAACTGGCTGATACATCTTCGACTGACATAATAGTTTGATATCTCTTGCCAAGGTTGCTGGTTGGCAACTGATGTATGCAATACGCGAAGGTTGCAAATTTAAGATAGCCGTAATTACCTCAGGATCGCAGCCTTTGCGGGGTGGATCGAGCAGCAAAATATCTGGTTGAAGCTCGATTTGTTCGAGACAGTGTTTGACCCTTCCAGAATAAAAAGTTGCGTTTTTGATTTGGTTGATCTTAGCGTTGTTATTTGCCTGTTCGATCGAAGCAGGATTAAGTTCTATTCCGATAACCTGGCTTACTTTTCGAGCCAAAGGTAAGCTAAAAGTGCCAACACCACAGTAAGCATCGATAATAGTTTCATTTCCGATTAAGTTTAATTGTTCAATAATCGCCTGAAGTAATAATTCTGCTGCGCTGGTATTAACCTGAAAAAAAGTATCCGCAGCAATGTGCAATTCAACTCCTGCAAAGATCTCCCGAAGATAAGATTTACCCGCAACGGTATGGGTTATTTTACCTAAAATAGCATTAGTGCGATCGCTGTTGATATTTAAACAAACTCCCACTAGTCCAGGATATTTATCCAACCAAAGCTGTGCTTGCTCTTCAATCCCAACTAACTTGGGATCGGTGGTTACCAAAGTAAGCAAAATTTCCCCAGTATTGCTGCCAATTCTGAGAGATAAATGACGTAACTTTCCCTGATGATTAGTTTCGTTATAGATCGACCATCCTCGCTGCTGAATATCCTGTTTGACCTCTTTTAGCAATGGATGTAAACGCTCATCCTGTACGGGACACTGATTAAGATTAACTAACTTATGGCTACTGTAGCGATAATAACCAGCCTGCACTTGTCCTGTAGCGGATCTGGCTAGAGGGTATGTAGATTTATTGCGGTAATTCAGAGCATCCGATGTATATAGAATTGGCTGCACCTGAATATCTGGGAAACCACCTATCCGTTGAAAAGCCTGGATTACCTGCTGACGTTTTGCTTCACGTTGATAATCCATGTCTATATGCTGCCACTGACAACCACCACACTTATCAGCCACAATACATTTAGGACGTATACGCTGCGGAGATGGATTCAGCAACTGCTGAACTGTACCCTTGGCAAATTTAGCTTTAGACTGAATTATTTTAGTAGTGATGCGATCGCCTGTTACTGTATTAGGTACAAAAACAACTCTCCCTTCATGTCTACCTACCCCTTCGCCACTGCTATTGAGATCGGTTATTTCTAGTTCAACTGTTTGACCTTGCTGTAATTTTTGGTTCATTTATTTAGGATAAATTATTTCAATGAAGATATTTAATCAGATTCGAGCAAGATGAGACTGATAACTAATTTATCGGCGACTAAAGTTAACTTTTAAACCATCGCGGGGATGAGGAGTAGGGACAGTTACTAATGCTAAGTTTTGATTGGATAATAGTTCCCACTGATAATTTTGCAACAACTTGGAGGCAAATAGGCGCATTTCCAACCGAGCGAACTCTTTACCGATACATTCTCTTAAGCCACCGCCAAAGGGAATATAGCCAAAGCTAGCTTGCTTATCCGCTGGCTGTTTGGGTGCAAACCGATCTGGATCGAAGCGATCGCTTTGGGGATAAATCTCTTCGTCTTTGTGGGTTTGAGCAATTTGATATTGAATATTCCAGCCTTGAGGAATCCGATAGCCACCAAATTCAAAAGTTTCTACCGCTTGCCTAAAGCCACCACCTACAGGCGGAATTAAACGCATAACTTCTTTTAGCACCTGTTCGAGATAAGTCATCGCTTTGAGATCTTCTAGTGTTGGAGTACCAGTTATGTTTAACTGATTTTGTTCTTCCACAAGACGCTGCATGACTTTAGGATGTTGTGCGGTTAAAAGACAAAAAGAGGCGATCGCACTAGTTAAGGTTTCGTGTCCTGCAAACAACAGTAACAATATCTGATCTTTTAATTCTTCTAAACTGAGACTATTCCCATCCTCATCTTCGGCTTGAATCAGTAACCCTAACGCATCTTTTCCAGGATTATCATTCTGCCGACGTTTGAGAATAATCTGCTCAAGTTTTTCCAGTAACTTCCGACGCGCTGTTAAAGCCTTGCCAAATTTAGTCCAGGGTAAAGAAATCGGAATCGTAAACAAACCCGCACACCAATCTTCAAAATAGTGTCCGACAGAACTTTGTGAACCACCGTCGGTACTGACAAACAAATTACTGGCAATATCGAAAGTATAGTTGCGCAATTCTGGATACCAGGTAAACATACCTGCCGCTTCCCACTTTTGCAGATAATTGTTCGTAATCTTTTCCATCGTAGGAATATAGCTAGCTAAAGCTCTAGGCTGAAACGCCTCATACAGTAGCTTACGTCGCGAAGTATGAAAGCTACCGTTATTAACCGATAAAGAGTTTTTGCCTAATAAAACTCTGGTACTTTTCGGCCAAGTAGAGACTACATACTTATTCTCATGGCGAAATAAAAAAGTATTAGCTTCTGAACCGATCATCATCACCGTCGGACTACCGAAGACTTTGGTTTGATAAACCTTGCCGTATTTCTCAACTCGTTTTTGATTAAAGTCTCGATCGTTCAAAAAGGCGATCGTTTCACCAATAAAAGGCAATCCAGTTTTACCAGGAGGTTCGGGTAAAGAATTTAATTTACTCTCACTTATAGTCATGTTTTTACCTTCAGTAGCCAGTACTGTTGCAGCTAACTTATATTTTCTCAGTTTTTGATTGATCGAATCTTGCTAATAATCTTCCAGTTTGATAAGCTTTGTTGTAGTCTGGGAGTAAGTTTAAGAATTCCATCACGCTCTTTTTCTTTGGCAGTAATATTATCTCCTAAACAAACAAGCCTAAGCATAAGAAAAATTTATTTAGATTTAGATATTTGTCGTTTTTGGCAATTATTAGCGATCGCTTTAAAGTCGATCATTAATTAAACAACCAGCTAGTTATGGGTTGACTAAAAATATTAGCCACTATTGCTAAAGCGATCGTCACTAAGATCCATTTGATAGATCCCAAAGTGCGATCAATACTTTCAACTTTGGGCTTGACAAAAGCCATATCTTGCTTTTGTTATGATACGTCTTGCTTGAGTTGTGATATGTCCTGTTCTACTATGACCAACCTTTCGGAGTTTTTAATTAGCTGCTGTAAGATTGCTCCCTCATATTGTTGCTTAGATTCAACGTTTGCCACTTTCTATTTTTTCTCCTACTTACCTAGTTCTTTAGATCTAGCTGTAGCAGTCTTAACTGCCTCAATTAACGCCGAACGAAACCCTGCACTTTCTAATTTAGCAACTCCCGCGATCGTTGTTCCTCCAGGACTCGTCACCCGATCTTTGAGGACTCCTGGGTGTATACCTGTCTCTTTTACTAAAGTTGCTGTACCCAATACTGTTTGGGTTGCTAACTGAAGAGCGATCGCTCTGGGTAATCCTGAAGCTACACCACCATCTGCCAAAGCCTCAATTGCCAGTGCCACAAAAGCAGGACCCGAACCTGATAATCCAGTTACGGCATCGAGCAAAGATTCTGGTACTTCTACTACTTCTCCTACGGCGGTAAAAATAGATTTAGCTCGTTCAATGTGTTGCTCTTTAGCGTATGTTCCTGAAGCGATCGCGCTCATCCCTGCACCTACTGTAGCGGGAGTATTGGGCATGACGCGAATTACTGACTGCTGCGGAAAAGCTGCTTCTAGTTTATCTATAGTTACTCCTGCCAAAATCGAAATAACGGTGCTGTTGGTATTGGGAGTAATGTCAACGACAACTGAATTAAATGTTTGAGGCTTAACGGCAAGTAATAGTATTTCAGCAGCAGATATAGCAGCCTGATTGTCTGCCGTAACTTGAACTTGGTATTTTTGGGCTAAAAAATCTCTTCTTTCTGCTCTAGGTTCGCTAACTAATACGGTATTAGCAGCAAAAACTTGTTGCTTTAAAAGGCGGGATAATATAGCTTCTGCCATTACCCCGCCACCAATAATACTGAGGCAAATACTATTAGATTTCATAATCTAATAATACTATTGATTCATTGAACTTACTGAGCTGCTGCATTGGGCTGTTGTCCCCAGGCATCAGGAGCAGGAACAGATCGACGTACATGAGTTTCTGGAGTGTGTACATCTTTCAAAATTCCCGAAAGACTACTGACTTTAACCGAGCTTGGAGTAAACAAAAAGATGCTTTCGCCAACTCTTTCTTGATGACCATCCATAGCATAAGTGCCGCCAGCAATAAAATCAACGGCTCTTTGAGCTTCTTCTGGGTTCATGACATTCAGATTCAATACTACTGACTTACGTTCGCGCAACGCTAGAATAACCTGAGGCATTTCTTCAAAAGAATGGGGTTCAATAACTACTACTTCTGAATTTCCGTTGGCTAATCCTGGCATACCGATCACATTATTTAGCTTCATTTCTTGTTTGCGGTTATTTTTCTGGTTGCTGGGAGATGATACTTTGGTTAGTTCTGGTTGAGTGTGAGATGCCGAAGAGTTAAGAAATGCTTGAGAATCCATTTCTTCCTGAGCAGGATCGTATTCGGCATAATTTTCATCTTCACCCTCGTATCCGTTTTCAATTCCAAAAAATTCTTTTAATGTATTAAACATATTGCTGACAATCCCTATTAATTTACGACTTTTAATTGGCTAGTACGATATTTCTTTAAAATTACTGTTTAGCTATAAGACTCGCCCTTTCCTTAGCGTTCAGATGCGGCTATAACCTTTCTGACGCAGCAAGTTCGCTTATCAATCTAATAAAAAACTATTTTTTTTGGACAACTTGTTTTTATGAGTTATCTTTTGTTAGTCATAGTTTGAAATATTAGGTCAACTATCAGTTTCATCCTCAAAATTTAGTGAGAAAGTGGCTGTGTTCAAAGAAATATTTTGTTTGGCGACTCAATTCTACTCCACATAACCCCAAATGACAGGTTCGGTACGATCTATTTATTGATTTAAATTTATTTAACTTAGCTTTTATTTATTTTTATTTACAATCAAAATTGAAGTGATTTGTTACTATCTGAATTTGGAGAGTGATAGAAAATCGATATATTTAATTTCATCTAGGTAGCGATCTGCAATTTTTCTCAGCTATCAGCATCTAAACCAAAAGCATACTTAAGGGATACATATCTTGATACTTAGGCATAAAAAATACTTCTCAAGTCAAATTATGCTCTGTTCGCTCAATAGCAAAAGAGCGAGCGCTTTGATTATACCTCCAGTGTTTTTGCTGATCCTTTCGCTTTCACAATGCTTGCTTAAGTATTTAAGTATTTCGCTCGCCAAAAATAATTCTACCTAGACGAATTGCCGTAGCACCTGCTTTGATTGCCAGTTGGTAATCACTAGACATTCCCATCGATAGCTGTTCCATGCTTAAATTCGAGTAGTTCTTTTGTTTTATTCTTGTTGCTAATTGATGGATTTCTTGAAATGCACTTAAAGTTTGTGCAGGAGACAATCCCTGAGGCAAAATTGTCATCAAACCCTGAATATTAAGATACTGATATTGATTCAATTGCTCTAAATCTTGTAACAATTCTGCAACTTGCCAGCCATACTTATTAGGATCTGATAAAACCTTGGTCTGCAAGAAAACTTTAGGTATACGGTTCAACTCCTCAGCGAGCCTGTTTAATCTTTGCGCCAAAGCAAAACTATCTACTGAATGAATCCAGTCAAAATTTTCCATGACTTTTCTAGCTTTATTTTTTTGAATATGACCAATAAAATGCCAGCTAATATCAGTTAAATCTTGTAGCTGTTCTTGTTTTGTTAAAGCTTCTTGAAGACGATTTTCACCAAAATTGCTGATTCCTGCTGCATAAGCTTCTCGCATTGCTTCAATGCCGACTTGTTTGGTAATTGCGATTAACTCAACATTTTGGGGAATTTGCTGCTTGATTAATTTAATTTGCTGCGTAATATAGCCTTCCATTAAGTTATTCTTTGAATTGGAGGTCAAAACTAAAGAAAAGTGCGTTGATAAATAGCCTGTAATTGTCGATGTTTTTCTGCTTCTCGGTCTAATAATAATCTTCGGAGTAAACTTTCCACTAACATACGAGCATCTGTCCTGCTAATAGGTTCAAAAGAAAAAGACGCGCTACTAGTAGTTACGGTAAAAAACAGACGTTGAGCGTACAGGGTAGTAAATAATTCTTGATTATCTTTCAACAGACATATTCTGTAGAGAAGTCCGAAAGTAGGGTGATTCAGGTAAACTTCATTGGGTTGATTATTCACTCGGTAATTAATTAATTTTTGCTATGTGCCAAGAATATTCTAAAAATTATACTATTCACCCTTCACCAGTGGAAATTCAAAGTTATAGATATAGCAGTCAAATTTATAGCTGAGGACATCAGAATCTTGTTACAAAGAAAACGGGGAAGAGGAAATAGGAAAACGAGTAAAAATATTTTAATCTTTGCCCCGACTGCTATAACTCAGTATAAGTGAAGCTAATTATCTTAGATGAGCGTTAAACTATGGCTCAGTTGTGATAGCATTTTTGGGTCGAAAATCAAGTTATCGTTCTGATACCAAAGCTCAAAAAAACTAGATCTAAAACTATATATAGAGTAATATGGGCTAATCCTCGTTTACGAAACGCTATATGTGGTAAAAGTTGAGCTATAGTAAACAGACGAGTAAAAACTTTTCAGCCTCAGAGTATATGCAGCCAAGTTTCCCGTTAACCAGCAACTCCATATCAACAGCTAATTCAGAGCCAAAAGTCTCGAAAACTGGACGTAATCAGCAGCCGATCGCTAATCCTAATGGTTTAGGTAGCGTATTGCCTCAACAGCGTGATTCTACTTGCGCTCAGATGCCAGGAGAAATATTTGAGGCTGGTTCAACGACATCGATTCAGGTGGTAAGACGAGATGGTTCACTTACGCCTCTTAATATATCTAAAATTCGTTCTGTAGTTGAATGGGCCTGTAGCGAACAAAATGTTAATCTAATTACCCTAGAAGCTGGTTTAACCACTAGATTACGCAGCGGTGTAACCACTAGAGATATTCAGGATAATTTAATCGACTGCGCGTTGGGAATGTGTAGTCCTGATGAACCAGCATGGCGTTATGTAGCGGGAAGACTGCATATCTGGAGTCGCTGGAAAGATACTCAGGTAAGTCGGGGATTTGGCTATGGAAACTACCCCGCAGCAGTGCAATTTCAGCTAGAGGCCAAACGTTACGATCGCAATATTTTAAAATACTCTACGGCTGAACTAACGAAAGCAGGAACTTGGATTAATCCTGATTGGGACAAAGATTATGATTATGCTGGGGCAGTACTGTTAACTAAACGTTACCTGTTAACCAATGAACTACCTCAAGAAGCTTATCTTACCTGTGCTTTACTGCTTGCTGTTAATGAAAAGTCCGAAGTTAGATTGAATGTAGCCAGATCTTTTTATGAAGCGATCGCCCAACGGAAAATTTCCTTAGCCACGCCGATTTTAGCTAACTTAAGAGTGCCAGATGGTTCTTTGAGTAGCTGCTTCATCATTGGCATGGATGATAATTTAGAAAGCATTTTTGCCGAAATCACCAACGCAGCCAGAATTTCTAAGAATGGTGGTGGCGTTGGGGTAAATGTCAGTCGGATCCGCGCTACTGGTAGCTGGGTAATGGGCAAAGATCATGCTTCTGGGGGCGTTATTCCTTGGATTAAGTTGCTCAATGATACGGCGATCGCCGTTAATCAGGGTGGACGTAGGGCTGGGGCTGTGACTATTGGCTTGGATATCTGGCATTTAGATGTGCCTGAGTTTTTAGAGATGCAGGCGGAAAATGGCGATCGTCGTCGCAAAGCCTATGATGTCTTTCCCCAACTGGTAATCGTCGATGAATTTATGCGTCGAGTCGAGCGATGCCAAAAGTGGACGCTGGTAGATCCCTATGAAGTTAAAGAAAAGTTAGGTATTGAGTTAGCCGAACAATGGGGCGAAAACTTTGAAGCTGCTTATGCTCGAATTGAAGCAGAATTGGATCGTAAAATTACTCTCTACAAGCAAATAGATGCCCGCGAATTGTTTAAACACATTATGCGGAGTCAGGTAGAGACAGGAATGCCTTATCTGGCGTTTAAGGATACGATTAATCGGGCAAATCCCAACAAGCATGAAGGTTATATTCCTGGGGTAAATCTCTGTTGTGAGAGCTTTAGCAACGTCAAGCCAGGGTTGGAGGCGCACTGCTGCAATTTAGTATCTCTTAATTTAGCTAACGTCGAAGAATCTGAAATAGCTGATGCTGCTCGCTTAGCCGTGAGAATTCTCGACAATACAATTGATATAACCAAGCCTCCCTTTACCGATAGCAAGACCCATAACGACAAATACCGCACGATTGGCGTAGGCTGTATGGGGTTAGCTGACTGGCTGGCAAAACGCCATTTAACTTATGAAAGCCTAGCGCAAATTAGTCATCTGTTTGAAGAGGTTGGCTACTGGTCTACCGCCGCTTCGATGGAATTAGCCAAAGAGCGTGGTGCTTATGCGGCGTTTCCTGGTAGCGAATGGAGTAAAAACAAACTAATAGGTTCTAAGTCGTTAGAGGAGATTTTAGAACTTGCTCAAGATAAAGATCGTTGGATCCAGTTAGCCCAGAATATTAAAACCTACGGTATTCGTAATTCACATATTACGGCGATCGCTCCTAACACTTCTTCTTCTCTGGTACAGGGTTGTACCGCTAGCATTCTACCTGCATACAGTAAGTTTTTCTATGACAAGTGGGCAAAAGGTACTGTACCTATTGCTCCTCCCTTTATCGAAGATTGCTTTTGGTTCTATCGCGAAAATAAAAGTCTCGATCAGAAAATCGTAGTTAAAGCAGTTGCAGTTATCCAACAGTGGATCGATACAGGCATTTCAATGGAATTATTGTTTAATCTCAATCAAGGAGTATATTTCCCTGATGAACCAGAAAGAGCAGTGAAAGCTAAAGATATTTATGAAACCCTAATCATGGCATGGAAAGAAGGCTGTAAAGCTGTCTATTACGTTCGTACTGTCCAAAAAGATGACTTTAAAGAGTCTGGTGAAGGCTGTACAGCTTGTGCCAATTAAAATTGCTTCATGTTTTTGAGGATGGGTAGAGTTATAGCGAAACCCATCTTTTCTCTAAGTTAGTCCAGTAATTTATTTAATCTCAGACGCTACTATTAAATCACCGCATGATCGGGCTACCATGATGACTGACGATATACCATTTCTGCGCCATTTTCTGAAAGACATTAGTTGCCATTGATTGCGCCTTCATTTTTTTGCCTCGGCTTGACTGCAACACTATTTCTCTGACCATCACGTAAGCAAGTGAGCGATCTGTTTCCACTTTGACAATTTCTATATCTATCTCCAAAGAATCAGTGTTACGAAAAATAGCGTCCCACGAGTCTCTAATCTCTGACCAACCTAAAATCGGCTGACTACCAGGATGAATGCACAAGCTAGTTGAACCTTGCCACCATAAAGATGTCATTGCTTGGAGATCCTGACTAGAAAAAGCCTGGTAAAAAGATTCATTAGTAGCTAAAACTATCTCTTTGTCTGTTGGATTAGTCATAAAAGAATTCCGCTTAACACCTATAGATTGTGTCTATAAAGTTTATCGTTTTCATTATGTTTTCTCAGTTGGCATAAAAAACTATAATAATCAGGCAAGATTTAACGATGCTGGAGAAATTCTTATGGCGCGGATGTATTACGACGAGGATGCCAATCTAGACCTGTTGAAAGATAAGACAGTAGCAATAATCGGTTATGGTTCTCAGGGACACGCTCATGCCCTTAATCTTAAAGATAGCGGAGTAAACGTAATTGTTGGTTTATATCCTGGAAGTAAGTCAAAAGCCAAAGCAGAGGCAGATGGATTAACCGTTCATTCTGTAGAAGATGCAGCTAAAGCAGCAGAT
Source organism: Coleofasciculaceae cyanobacterium (assembly GCA_036703275.1). NCBI lineage: Bacteria > Bacillati > Cyanobacteriota > Cyanophyceae > Coleofasciculales > Coleofasciculaceae > Coleofasciculaceae cyanobacterium. The sequence continues at coordinate 122,179 of DATNPK010000089.1, forward strand.
CTAATTATGATTCTGCTACCAGATGAAGTCCAAAAGAAAGTGTATACCGAAGAGATTGCGCCTCATCTAACCGACGGTAAAATTTTAGCGTTTGCTCATGGGTTCAATATTCACTTTGGTCAAATTATTCCTCCCCAGTCGGTAGACGTAATGATGGTTGCGCCAAAAGGTCCAGGACACTTGGTTAGACGCACCTACACTCAAGGACAGGGTGTACCCTGCCTATTTGCGGTATACCAAGATGCGACAGGTCAGGCACGCGATCGCGCTATGGCTTATGCTAAAGGTGTAGGCGGTACTAGAGCGGGTATTTTAGAAACTTCTTTTAGAGAAGAAACCGAAACCGATTTGTTTGGCGAACAAGCAGTTCTTTGTGGTGGTCTAAGCGCTTTGATTAAAACGGGCTTTGAAACCCTGGTAGAAGCTGGCTATCAGCCTGAATTGGCTTACTTTGAATGTTTGCATGAAGTTAAATTAATCGTCGATTTGATTGTTGAAGGCGGTTTGGCCAAAATGCGCGATAGTATCTCGACTACCGCTGAATATGGTGATTATACTCGTGGTCCGAGAATAGTCAACGAAAATACTCGCGCTGAAATGCGTCAGATTTTGCGAGAAATTCAGCAAGGGGATTTTGCCCGTGACTTTATCTTAGAAAACCAGGCTGGTAAGCCAGGATTTACCGCTACCCGCCGTTTGGAAGCAGAACATCCCATTGAAGAGGTGGGTAAAGATGTTCGCGCTCACTTTAGCTGGCTCAAAAATGTCAAGTAATGAGTTGAGCTACTAGGCGATCGCCTTAGTTGAAGATTATACCTTTAAGTAGGGCGATCGCTGTACATCAAATTAGGCACAGATAATTTTCTGGCGATCGACTCCTTGTAACACCCCAACTCCTCCCAAACGCTGAACCAATTTTGCCATTCTATCGGCAAAATGAATAACGCAAGGAAGACGACTATAAGCAGATGCGCTGGCAGGGTTTAGCATACACAGTCTATCAATTTGACGAGCTAAAATTTCTAAAGGCGCATCTCCATAATCTCTAACTACTTGCAAAGGACGCGCGCTTCCTCCCGCCTTGGCTTCAGAAGTAACAATACGAAAAGTATCTCCATCAGCTGATAGTATCGCTGTTCCAGGTAATGCGTCTTCTAAAGACTCTGATTGATAAGGTAATACTGCCATCCTACCTGCACCACTTTTTCTCACCCCTAAAATATCGACGGCGATCTTTGCTTGCTTCAACTCGGCAACTGTTTCCAAAAATTCATCCGCCTGAACCAAACCATCTCTCAGTAACAGTATCCGTTTCGGCATTCTATTTTCTTGATTCTGAAATATAGTAATAATATTACTTACAGTACGCCAGACTACTCGACCACTTATTGTTTCTCGTTGCGCTTCAGGAATTTCCCAACCCAAATTTTGTCCGTTGGCTAAGACAGCAAACGCACTTGTACCGTAATACATTTGTCTATTTGTTCCCGCATCAAAACCAATCACTACTTCTGCTGCGTATTGATCTTGGATCGCTTTTAATCCGACTGGCTGCCATTTTGCTTTCAGTAATAAACCTAGAACAATGTTAGCAATGCGATAATCTTCAAGCTTAAACATAGGCTGCATAAACTGAAGTGCAATATTAGCTTCTAAAGCTTCTCTTTGAAATTGAGCTTTTATTGTATTTTCTAACCAGGGGGTGACAACCAAAATAGTTTGAGTACCTTGATTTGCCCAACTCTGCCAAAATTGTTTACGTGCTAACGAACTATTTGGTAAATCCTGTTTATTTTTTGCAGATTCTAGAAAAATATTTACATCACTTTTTTTAGCTACACTTTCTAGCTTATTGCTAATAAATTTTGACCAGCCACCGCTGTTTGTTAAATCTAAGCAACCAAACTGTTTTTCCCCAACACTATAACAGCCTAAATCTAGACTTTTTTTAGGACGATTAACCTTAATTGATTTAGTTAATAGTAAGGGCGATTTATCTCTCAAAATAATTCCTAGAACTTTTTGAGGTTTTATCCTAACATCAACATTGTAAATTTTTTGAGCCAACCATTTAGCTGTATTCTCCCCTTTTTTAAAGCGATCTTTAGTAGGTTGACGAGTTTGAGAAAAAACTTAGCAGCTTCTTTGGAACCTCTTTCTTTTAAAATACTTAAAATTTCCATTGTTATACTAGGTCTTAATCTAGTAGAAAGATGTGGTATTTCTTGATTTTTGCTATCTAAATAAACAACCCTCGCATCCTTAATTTCAGCTTCTGTTGCAGGTATGTTTAATTTTCGATGATAATCTGTTAGACTCGCCCCTGTTAATAATATTACTTGCTCAGGGTTTTCATTACTAGTGCGAACTAGTTGCCAAGAAAGAAAATTATAGGTATTTCGTACCCACTTAATTGGAATATCAGAATAAGTTTGTAACCATTGTTATAATGTCCAAGGAGAGTAAAAACGATGATGAGTATCAAGTTCAACTAATACCATGCCTGAATAGTGAAGCTCTAAATCTAAACGAACCCCTGTGTGAACTTCCCAACCTAAATCTTCGAGAATAATTTTATCCGCATTCCACAAATAAATCCTCCTTCTCGGGCTTTTTCTATTCTATTTCTTGCGGATCTTTGTCTAATTTCATTACCTAACCAACGCCTTTCTAGTCTTTCTAAAGCCTGTTTTTCAACTAACTTTTCTGAATTTAAAAGCTTGGTTTCTTGATGTTGTAAAGTCCAATCTTTATTACTCAAGTATTTGTCAGATATTTTCTCTTTAGTAATAATAGTTGAACCAAATCTTACTCCTGATGTATATCCAATTTTATAAGGAATGCTGTTGATTGCAGAATATTCTTGACCTAATTCAGGAGATGACTCAAAGTTGCATTTATAGATCTGAACAGTTTTATCCACCTCAGTTAATTTTTTAAGCGGAAAGCGATTTAAGTAGACTTTAACGTCGGCTTGATTCATTCAAGTAAGTTTGTTTAGTTTCTGATTCGTGCAAATAATTGAGATTGTATCTCCTAAAAAAAAAGCCTGCCAAGGCAGACTAAACATAAGTGTTATCTAACTAAATTAATTAGTTGATTGTTGATTAATCAAATCTTTCACTGTCGAGACTTGAACTTTGCTTTGAGGTATTTGTATTTCTTGAGTAATAATCGCCGATTGCAATATTGGCGTAGTAGCAACAGAATTACTGCTCAAGGTAAACAAAGGATTAGATAAAATTCCAGCTAAGGAAGTAATAATTGCTGAAGCTACAAGACCTACTTGTAAAGGTCGCATGCCTGGAAGCTTCCAGTTGATAGTCGGGTAGTTTTTAACCGACTCGGACATTTCCTGGGGTTCTTTCACTACCATCATTTTAACGACGCGGATGTAGTAGTAAATCGAGATAACGCTGGTGATTAAACCAAGTAAGACTAAGCCATAAAGCCCAGCTTGCCAACCTGCCCAAAATAGATAAATCTTACCGAAGAAGCCAGCCATCGGGGGAATACCGCCCAAAGAAAGTAAGCAGATGCTCAAGCAAAGAGTTAGTAAGGGATCTTTTTGATATAAACCTGCATATTCACCAATTTGATCTGTACCTGTACGCAGAGAGAACAGAATAATACAGGTAAACGCTCCCAGGTTCATAAATAAATAGATAAACAGGTAAAAGATCATGCTGGAGTAACCATTATCAGTACCAGCAATCAGACCAATCATCACAAAGCCAGCTTGGGCGATGGATGAATATGCCAACATTCGCTTGATGCTAGTTTGCGCTAGGGCTACCACGTTACCCAATATTAGACTGAGAATTGCCAGGGCAGTAAAGATAAAGTGCCACTGTTCGGTTAGCGAACCAAAAGCAGTTACCATCAGGCGAATAGCGAGAGCAAAACCCGCTGCTTTTGAACCAACAGACAGGAAAGCCACTACGGGAGTGGGTGAACCTTCATAAACGTCTGGTGTCCACTGGTGGAAGGGAACTGCCGAGATTTTAAAAGCAATACCTGCAATAACAAATACCAAAGAAATCGCTAAACCCAAAGACTGTACGCCGTTGATGGCTGTAACTTTACTAGCGATCGCATTAAGATTTGTTTCTCCCCCAGACAAACCATAAAGTAATGACATTCCATAAAGGAAAATTGCGGAACTGGCAGCACCAATCAGCAAATACTTCAGCGCAGCTTCGTTAGAACGAGGATCGCGCTTCATGTAGCCCGTCATCAGGTAAGAAGAGATACTCAACATCTCTAGAGAGATAAACACCATCGTCAGCTCATTTGCCCCAGAAAGGAACATTCCCCCTAAGGTAGCGGTAAGCATAATTGCGATGAATTCTGCCAAAGATGTTCCCGACTGCTGAATATAGCGAATAGACATCGGGATAGTGACCATTGCAGAGAGAGCGACAATCCCGCGAAAGACAATGCTAAGATTGTCACCATTAAACGAGCCTAAAAAGGCGATCGCCTCAGGGTTGTTCCACTGAAAAAAGAGAGCTACGAGAGTTGTAAATAAGCCTGCGATCGCCAGATACGGCAACCACCAGGAGGAACTACGCCCAAAGATTAAATCGCCTACTAAAACAGCCATTATAGTAATAATGACAATGCCCTCAGGCCAAATTGTCGCTGCATGAAGCTGAGAGGCTACGCTGCTAGAAAAATCCATAGAGTTTTTAGGTATTGTCAGATATAGATACAATTGAAAAATTGCTGTAAGAGCTATACAAAGGATTGTAACTCTCTATCTTTATTCTGTTTCAGCTTATTATGTTTTGGCTTTTTAATAAACCGAGCATCAACTTTTCGCAAATCTTGGTTATGGTGAAAACAACACCTCAACAAAAAAGATGTTTGTCGTTTGAGGGATTATAACTATAGATTAGAAAATAAATCTCTATTAAAAATTAACTCCTGCTATTAAACTTTCGTTAACTTCATCTCTATGTCAACATTAGTTATTGTCGAGTCTCCTACAAAAGCGCGTACTATTCGTAACTATCTGCCTTCTGGCTATCAGGTTGAGGCATCTATGGGTCATGTTCGAGATTTGCCCCCCTCTGCCAAAGAAATTCCCCCTGCCTACAAAGACAAGGAATGGGCAACTTTGGGAATTAATATAGAAGATAAGTTTCAGCCGATTTATGTCGTTCCAGAGAAAAAAAAGAAGATAGTCAGAGAATTAAAAACTGCTTTAAAGACCGCAGATGAATTGATTCTGGCGACAGACGAAGACCGCGAAGGAGAAAGCATTAGCTGGCATTTATTAGAGATTCTTAAGCCTAAAGTGCCGGTAAAACGCATGGTGTTTCATGAAATCACTAAAGAAGCGATCCAAAGGGCATTACTAGACTGTCGTGAGGTAGACCAAGATTTAGTCCATGCACAAGAGACGCGACGCATTTTAGATCGTTTGGTGGGCTATACTGTCTCGCCTTTGCTGTGGAAAAAAATATCCTGGGGTTTATCCGCAGGTAGAGTTCAATCTGTAGCAGTGCGCTTAACTGTAGCCAGAGAAAGAGAACGCCGAGCATTCCAATCTGGTGGTTACTGGGATCTCAAAGCCGACTTGGAACAAAACAAAAAACCTTTTGAAGCAAAGCTAATTACCCTCGATGGCAAAAGGCTAGCTACTGGTAGCGACTTCGACTCAGATACAGGAAAAATTGCTGAAGGTCGAGACGTTGTATTGCTCAACGAAACTGAAGCCAATAAGCTCAAAGAGCGAATAATTGACAAGACTTGGACAGTTACTAATCGTGAAGAAAAAGCTTCCAAACGCCGTCCTTCTCCTCCTTTTACTACCTCTACCCTACAGCAAGAATCTAATCGTAAATTCGGTATCTCTGCTAGAGAAACTATGGGAGTAGCCCAAAAACTCTACGAAAAGGGATTTATTACCTATATGCGGACAGATTCAGTCCATTTATCTAAACAGGCGATCGCGGCTGCCCGTAACTGTGTAGAACAAATGTATGGCAAGGACTATCTCAGTCCTAAATCTCGTCAATACAGCACTAGCAGCAAAGGCGCACAGGAGGCGCACGAAGCAATTCGTCCGGCTGGGGAAAGTTTCCGTACACCAAAAGAAACCAAGCTTAAAGACCGCGAATTTAAGCTGTATGATTTAATCTGGAAACGGACTGTTGCTTGTCAGATGGCAGATGCCCAACTGACTCAAATTGCGGTTGATGTGAGCGTAGAAAATGCGGTTTTTCGCGCCAACGGTCAGCGAATCGAGTTTCCAGGCTTCTTCCGCGCCTATGTCGAAGGTTCGGATAATCCAGATGCAGCTTTAGAAGATCGAGAAGTACTTTTACCTGCTTTGAAAAAAGGCGATCGCCCCGAGTGTAAAGAATTAGAAGCGATCGGACATGAAACTCAACCTCCCGCTAGATATACCGAGGCATCTTTGGTTAAAACTCTTGAAAAAGAAGGTATTGGTCGCCCTAGTACCTACGCTAGCGTTATTGGCACAATCATCGATCGCGGTTATGTTCAGATGCGTGGCAAGGCTTTAATTCCTACCTTTACCGCTTTTGCGGTGACTGCCCTGTTAGAAGAACACTTCCCCGATCTAGTTGATACAGAGTTTACTTCCAAAATGGAGCAAACTTTGGATGAAATTGCCCGTGGTGGGGCCGAGTGGATTCCCTATCTCAAGCAGTTCTATAAAGGAGAAACAGGTCTAAAAACTCAAATTGATGTCAAAAATGATCAAATCGAACCAGCGATCGCCAAAACCATTCACTTAGAAAACCTCGACGCTACGGTTCGTATCGGCAAATATGGTCCTTATATTGAAATAACTAATGATGAGGGAGAAACAGAAGTCCTCAAAGTTTCGATTCCCGACGATTTAACCCCTGCGGATCTAAACCCAGAGCAAATTGAAGCTTTAATTCGCCAGAAGAAGGAAGGACCTGAAAAAATTGGTCTGCATCCCGAAACGGGCGAACCAATTTATTTTAAAATTGGTAAATACGGCCCTTATGTACAGCTGGGTGACAAAACCGATGATAATCCTAAGCCAAAAATGAGTTCGATTCCCAAAAAAGATAGCAAAACAAATGCTACTAAGGATGACGTAACTCTAGAAATGGCGGTGGGCTTATTGTTACTTCCCCGTTTATTAGGACAGCATCCCGCTACAGGAGGCAAAATTAAAGCGGCATTAGGACGTTTTGGCCCTTATGTAGTTCATGAATTTAAAGGGCCAGAAGACACTAAACTACAGCGAGATTATCGCTCGCTCAAAAAAGAAGATGATGTCTTAACCGTAACTCTAGAAAGGGCTTTAGAGCTACTGGCAGAACCAAAACGCGGTCGCGGAGGCAGCAAAAAGACACCCCTGCGGGAATTAGGCGCACATCCTGAAGATAAAGAGCCAGTCAATATTTATCAAGGTCCTTACGGTAACTATGTCAAGCATGGCAAAGTTAATGCTGGTTTACCTCAAGACGAAACTGTAGAAGGTATGACTTTAGAAAAAGCTCTAGAGTTATTAGCCGAAAAAGCAGCGACTAAAAAGAAAACCACTAGAAAAACTACGGCTAAGAAAAAAACTACGGCTAGGAAAAAAACTAGTACTGCCAAGAAGAAAACTACGGCTAAGAAAGAAGCTTCTTAAGAAGTCAGAAGTCGAGGAGAATAATAACAATATGTCCTTAAAAATTACGGCAAAAATTCTTTTAGCGATTACGCAATTAGTCGCAGGCGTCGCCAGTCTAGAAATTGTCTTATTTTTCAGCACTTTAACCCCCATAGCCACAGCGCAAAATATTTATTCCCCGACTTCCATACCCAGAGAAACTGTTAACCAGGCGACAAAACTGTCTCAGCAAGGAAAAGCTAAAGCCGAGGTGCAAGACTACCGAGGAGCGCTCGCCGATCTTAGTCAAGCTATTCAGCTTAATCCCAACGAAGCAGATTTCTATTATCAACGTGGTTTAATTCTTGTTAAGTTATCAGACAGACAGGCTGCGGTTCGCGACTTTGACGATGCAATTCTAAGAGATCCAAATCATGCCTGGGCATACCTACATCGAGGAGGAATCGCTTTAAATTTGGGGTCTAGCTATCAAATCGCTGATTATCGAGGCTTCAATTACCAAATTACCCAAGTCATTGGCGATCGAGGAGGAGATGCTCAAGCCATGCTAGATCTACGCACAGCCAGAGATTTGTTTGCTCAACAAGGCGATCGCGAAGGATATAAAACAGCAAACAGACTAATTCAACACTTTGGCACAGATATAAAACAAAAAGCTAATCAGGATTTTTAGTGACAACTAACAACTAACAACTAACAACTAACAACTAACAACTAATAATTTTCTAAACTAAAAAATAGCTCTATTGAATAAATCAATTAAATTCGGTGGTAATTGCTCAAAATATTAGGTCTGGTCTTATTTCTTTGGTTTTAGGCGTTTCTTCGGTCTTTTTTTCCTTTTCAGTCGCCGCAGCAGAAAGAATTGCATTTAATTTTCCGCCCTTGGGTCAGTTTGATATTAAGGTTGAAGATCTCGAAGCCTTTGCCAATCAAGGGGAAATATCTGCCGAACTTGCTTACTATTTAGATCGCTTGCCACCAGAGCAACTAGCAAGGCTGCCTGAGATCTTGTCTACTCCCCTAGAGTTCGATCCTCTAACTATTGCTAAATTTAGCAATTCTAGTATTGGAGAAGCGGTTATCAAGAATTTTGGCAAAGGTATTAGAGGCGATATTGAACGTAATGGTTTTTATGCTTTAAGAGGAGCAATTATTGCTGCTGCCTTTGATGATCGAGGATTAACGATCATCAATTTACTACGCCAATTTCCTTTGTCAACAGTTTATCTGGATTTGAAAGTGTTGACTCAATACATCCAACTAGGGACGGCACTCGCTTCAAATCGCGAAGCAATTAACCAAACTTGGTTTGCCGATGATGAGCATCGGCAAGGCGCAAATAATCATCATACAGAACTCAATCGGCTACCAGATCTTAAAATTTCAGGAAAATACACTTGGAACAAACAAACCATTACCTACAATAATCCTCGTCGCCCCAATCCAGGATATTTCGATCTTTATCAGCCATCAACAAAGCAACCTGTTTCCCTAATAGTTATTTCTCATGGTGTAGCTTCTAACCGTCTTACCTTTGCTTATTTAGCCAAACATTTAGTTTCCCATGGCTTCGCTGTAGCTGTAATTGAACATGATGATATTAGTCTGAACAAGTTTGATCGATTTTTAGCGGGACAGGAGCGATTTCCCGAACCAAATAATTTAATCGATCAGCCTTTGGATGTAAAATATGCTCTCGATAAATTAGAATCAGAATCCAAAATTAATCTGCAACAGGTAGGAATAATTGGTCAATCTTTTGGCGGTTATACCTCTCTAGCTTTAGCTGGAGGAGAATTAATTGCTGACCAAACGGCCACAGAGTGCGAACCAGAAAATTATCGCGATGTCCTATTAGATTTATCTTCTTTAGCCAAATGTACTTTAAATGAATTAAATCAGCCTCGCATCCAGTTAAAAGATCCCAGAATCAAGGCGGTTATCGCCATCAATCCGATGGGAAAAATTTTTGGTAAAGCTGGAATGAGTTCGATCCAAGTACCCACTATGCTAGTTTCGGGAACAAATGATTTAATCATGCCGCCTGTTACCGAACAAATTAGACCGTTTAGCTGGTTAGATGGGGATTTAGATAAATATCTGGTGTTGTTTAAACCAGGAACACACTTTAGTTTTTTGCAAGAGGGTTTAGGGGTTTTACCGATCCCCAATACAGTTGTCGGGCCTAGTCCAACTTCGGCGCATCCTGCTTTAAAAACTTTAAGCACTGCTTTTTTTAAAGTTTATCTGGCTCAACAACCAGAATATCAAACCTATTTACAAAGCGATCGCTCGAACCAACTCAGCAACGATGTCTTTGAATTATCAATTATTCGTTTCTTAACTACAGCTCAACTGGAAGAAATCATTAACAACTAGACCAAGACAATCTGGGTAATTCTTATTTAAATGCTTCAGGTTGATTCTGGGCTATAAAAAAAGATGCCTTATTTTAAGACATCTGTTTAATTAATTAAATTAATCTATTAATCTATAGTCGCATTGTTAGCTTGAATAAGATTCGACTAGCTGGTGCTAGTTATTGTATGCGTCTAAATTAATTTGAACTGACTCTACATCCCAAATTTGTTCACAGTATTCTTTAATAGTGCGATCGCTAGAAAATTTACCCATCCGTGCGGAATTGAGAATCGACATCTTAGTCCATCGATCTCGATCTTTGTACGTCTCAGAAACTCGCTCCTGACAGTCGATGTAGTCTTGATAATCTGCCAGCAACATATAGGGATCGTCAAAGAGTAAAGAGTCAACAATCGGTTTAAATAGCTTGGTATCACCGTGACTGAAGTATCCGTTAGCAACGCGATCGATTACTGCCTTTAATCCCTCGTTGCTATTGTAATACGACATTGGATCGTACCCATCTGCCTTCATTTGATAAACTTCCTCGGCTGTCAAACCAAACAAGAAAAAGTTCTCTTCCCCAGCTTCTTCACGGATTTCAATGTTAGCCCCATCTAAAGTACCAATAGTCAATGCACCATTCATGGCAAACTTCATATTTCCCGTACCCGAAGCCTCTTTACCAGCGGTAGAAACTTGCTCGGATAAGTCCGCAGCTGGATAGATTTTTTGACCCAAAGAAACATTAAAATTGGGCAAAAAGACTACTTTTAAACGTCCTCTGACATCGGGATCTTTGTTGACTACTTCTCCTACCGCGTTAGCAAATTTGATAATTAGCTTGGCCATAAAATAACCAGGGGCAGCTTTCCCACCAAAGATAAAGGTACGAGGCACAATATCGATATTGGGATTTTCTTTGATGCGGTTGTAGAGAGTAATAATATGCAGCACCATTAAATGCTGACGTTTGTATTCGTGAATTCGCTTGACTAAAACATCAAAAATGGAATCAACGTTAACGTCAATATTTTTAGTTTTCTTAATTTGCGCTGCCAGGTTAATTTTGTTTTGACGCTTAATTTCTCGCCATTGCTGACAAAATTCGGGATCGTCGGTAAATTTTTCTAATACTCGCATCTCGTCTAAGTTTTTCAACCAAGAGTCACTTTGACTTTTTTCCGTAACCAGCTTTGCTAGTCGAGGATTGCTGAGCAAGATCCAGCGACGAGGAGTAACCCCGTTAGTTTTATTAAAGAATTTTTCGGGCCACAATTTGGCAAAACCCTGAAGAGTATATTTTTGCAGCAGCTTGGTGTGTAGGGCGGCAACGCCGTTGATGGCATGGCTACCAACGCAGGCAAGGTTTGCCATCCGAACTTTTTTGTCTGCTCCTTCTTCAATAATGGAAAGCTCAGAAGCTAAATCTTCATCGTCAGGAAACCAGGTGCGAATATCTTCTAGAAAACGGTGATTAATTTCGTAGATAATCTCGATGTGTCTTGGCAACATTCGACCAAATAAACTAACTGACCATCTTTCTAACGCTTCTGGTAGTAGAGTGTGGTTAGTGTATGCCAAGGTTTTTTGAGTAATGTCCCAAGCCTGATCCCAGTCCATGCCGTGTTCATCAACCAACAGGCGCATTAATTCTGCTACCGCTACTGCGGGATGAGTATCATTGAGTTGAATTGCCGCCCGTTCGTGGAAGTTACTTAGGTCGGGATGAACGTTTAAATGAATGCGAATCAAATCATACAGCGAAGCAGAAACAAAGAAATATTGCTGTGCTAGGCGTAGCTCTTTACCTTGGGGAGTATTATCGTTGGGATACAGTACCTTAGAGATAGTTTCCGAACTCATTTTTTCGGCTACGGCGCGGTCATAGTTACCTGCATTGAACGCCTCGAAGTTAAATTGTTCACTAGCTTCAGCTTTCCAGAGGCGCAAGGAGTTTACGGTATTAGTGCGATAGCCTGCCACAGGTGTATCGTAAGGAACGGCTTTTACCTTGCGATCGCAAATCCAGCTCACGCGGTTGTGTCCTTGTTCATCACGATAGCTTTCGGTATGTCCCCCTAGCTTGATCTCGACTGAATCTTCGGGACGAGCTATTTCCCAAGGATTTTTAAACATCAGCCAGTTATCGGGAATTTCTGCTTGCCAGCCGTCCCTTAAAGCCTGATGAAAAATGCCAAATTCGTAGCGAATACCATAACCAATGGCGGGAATTTCTAAGTTAGCTAAAGAATCAAGGAAACAAGCAGCCAGTCTACCTAAACCGCCGTTACCCAAGCCTGGATCGGGTTCTTCTTCTACTAGCTCTTCGATATCTAAATTGAATTCTCCTACTACCTGGCGCATTTTTTCGTAGATACCAAGAGAAATCAGGTTGTTTTCCAAATGGCGACCCATTAAAAACTCGGCAGAGAAATAAGAAACGACCTTAACGTCTTCTGTATAGTAGGTGCGTCCAGTCTTGATAAAACGATGGAGTAAACGATCTCTGACTGTGAAGGCTAATGCCTGATAGTAATCATGAAGTGTAGCCGTAGATTCGTCTTTCCCCTGAACATAAAATAAGTTGTCATTAAAGGCTCGTTTTAGAGTCTCTATGCTCATTCCTGTGCGATCGTCTTCTACTTGAATCGTCGGATTAGCCAAATTACTACCAGTATGGTTTTGACCAAGCTTTTGAGAAGTTTTTATGTCCATATTTCCCTAAAGATGATGTTTGGATAAATAATTGCTGGTGGCATAGACAGGCATTTTGATGACAAAATCGCACCAGGGCAAACGCTGTCTAAGTCCAATTTTGTATAATTCACTTCTATACTGCCATGTCTAATTTCGATCTGGCTGTTTATAGAGTACTACTAGAATTGGGATCAAAGGCTGATAAAGACCCAAGCCTTAATTTTTGGTTGAGAAACTAAGAATTGATATTAGCCTTTTGGACCTAACCCAACTGTGCCAGCATATACCGCGCGATCGCCTAATTCTTCTTCAATTCGCAACAGACGATTGTATTTGGCAACCCTTTCACTACGGCAAAGTGAGCCAGTTTTAATCTGTCCAGCGCGGGTAGCAACCGCTAAATCGGCAATGGTCGTATCTTCAGTTTCGCCAGAGCGATGGCTAATTACGGAACGATAGCCACTACGAGTAGCCAGATCGATTGTTTCGAGGGTTTCAGTCAGCGTACCAATTTGATTTAGTTTGATTAAGATGGCGTTACCCACCTTTAAATCAATGCCCTTCTGCAACCTGGTTTTATTGGTCACAAACAGGTCATCTCCCACAAGCTGAATCTTTGAACCCAGTTTTTCGGTTAAAGTTTTCCAGCTATCCCAATCATCTTCATGCAGCGCGTCTTCAATCGAAATAATCGGATATTTTTCAACCAACTCCGCTATGTAGCTAATAAATTCTTCAGGGGAATGAGCTTCACCATCATAGGTATACTTCCCGTCTTGATAAAATTCGCTGGCAGCCACATCCATTGCCAAAGCAATTTCCTCTCCTGGCTTATAGCCAGATTTTTCAATAGCCATAATCAGTAGGTCTAAAGCTTCCTGATTTGAACCCAAGTTGGGCGCATAGCCTCCCTCGTCTCCCACTCCAGATAAAAGACCTTTCTCGCCTAATACCTTGCTCAGGGTGGCAAATACTTCTGCTCCCCAGCGTAATGCCTCTTTGAAAGAATCTGCCCCCACAGGCATAATCATAAACTCTTGAAAGTCTACATTGTTGTCTGCGTGTGACCCGCCGTTAATCACGTTCATCATTGGCACTGGCAGTACATTCGATAATGGCCCGCCTAAATAACGATATAAAGGTAGTTCAACCTCTTCCGCAGCAGCTTTAGCTGTGGCTAAAGATACCGCTAGAATGGCGTTTGCTCCCAAATTCTTTTTGTTGGGTGAACCGTCACGCTCAATCATAATCCGATCTACGGTTTCTTGTTCTAAGGCATCCACATTTAAGAGTTCGGGAGTAATTTTTTCCTTGACGTTACGGACTGCAATTAAAACTCCTTTGCCTCCGTAGCGATTTTTATCGCCATCTCTTAGTTCATAAGCTTCAAAACTACCTGTAGATGCGCCACTAGGCACTTGAGCCAATCCCACAACTCCAGTCTCTAGACGTACCTCTGCTTCAATGGTTGGACGACCACGAGAATCGAGGATTTCTCTGGCAGCGATCGCTTCAATTACGGCTTCTGATTGGTTCAGCATCAATTCTCCTTAAACTAGTAAATTTTATGTCTTGATCGATATCCAGGCGAAAATTAATATATCTTTTTTGGTGACAGTACGGGGAACTTTGTGTATTGAAGATGGCGATGCGACCCAGAGTCAAGCAGTTGCTTTGAATCGCGATCGCGCACTTTTAACAGAAATTTAGACATTAGGCATGAGAATAAAAAAATTCCGCTTGACCCTTATTTCTAAAATAATTTAAGCTTATGCCGTAGCTAGTATTTCTGTTTCTTTAGCTACCATTGCCAAAATTAGATCGATTGCTCGATTAGAATAACCCCATTCGTTGTCATACCAAGCTACAACTTTAAAGAAGTTGCTGTTTAGCTCCATACCTGCACTGGCATCAAAAATACTAGAGTGGGGATCGCCCGTAAAGTCTGTAGAAACTACAGGCTCGGTAGTATAGCCCAAAACTCCTTTCATCTCGCCTAATGCTGCCGCTTCCATGGCGCGACAGATTTCATCATAGCTGGTGGCTTGTTCGGTGCGGAAAGTAAGATCCACCACCGATACATCAGGAGTTGGCACGCGCATTGCCATGCCCGTTAATTTTCCTGCTAGCTCTGGTAAAACCAAGGCTACAGCTTTAGCTGCCCCTGTAGATGCAGGGATGATGTTTTGAGCTGCACTACGTCCTGAACGTAAGTCTTTTTTATTAAATCCGTCTACTGTGGGTTGAGTGGCCGTCATCGCGTGGATGGTGGTCATCAAGCCTTCTTTTAAGCCAAAGTTATCGTTAATTACCTTGGCGATGGGGGCTAAACAATTAGTCGTACAGCTAGCGTTAGAAACGATCTCATCGACTCGGGGATCAAAACTGTCGTGATTGACTCCTACTAGCAAGGTTTTTACTCGCTCGGGATCTTTAGTCGGAGCTGAAATTACCACTCTTTTCGCTCCTGCGGTTAAATGTTTGGATGCTCCTTCATAAGTGGTAAACAATCCTGTAGATTCAACCACATAATCTACCTGATATTCTGCCCAGGGCAATTCTTCTGGATTTCTGACTGAGATACAGGGAATATGCTTGCCGTTGACTACAATAGCGTTATCTTGGGCTTCAACACTACCCGAAAAACGACCATGAGTAGAATCATACTTGAGAAGATAAGCGATCGCTTCTGCGGGAACTAGATCGTTAATACAGACAAATTCTATTTGGGGATTGTCTAATCCAGCGCGGAATACTAATCTGCCAATGCGTCCAAAACCGTTAATCGCTACTTTGACGGTTGCCATTATTACTCCTTGAAATTATTTAAATTATTGGGTGCGATCGATAAATACTCTTTTGCCCCAACCTTACCGTTCTATATTTTCTTGGGTCGGGCTTAACTTTTATTAAATCGATAAAAGCTAATTTTTTAAACGTCTAGTTTGTTAAGAAAAAATTAATTTTCAGACTGAAAAAGTCTTTACTTTTTTAATCATCTTTTGACTATTTTGTTTAAAAATTGTGGCTTATTGTAATTGCCAAACAACTTCTTCAATAGTGAGATTAAAAACACTTTATTACAATTTCAACGATAATTTCGGTAAATATTTAGTCTTTTTTATTAAGCAAAATTTATAAATCCATTTATTCTTAGCATTTTTCGATTGTCTGGATGTTCTGACTAATTTTTAAATCAGGTTTGATTACACTATTTTTCGAGTTAATTATTATTGAATTTTGCGGTTTAAAGTAAAAATTTCTTGAGTTGGGCAAAATGTCAAGCATCTTTAAAAATTGCGCAGATATCAAAAACTTGAGTAACTATAAAATATTAAGTTAATTCGCTCTTCGATTTAATCAAACTATTTATATTTATTGACATAATCTCTCTAAAAAAAACTCAAGCTAAAATAACTAATAAAAGTTGCTCAGTTTCAAACGTTGCTTTCAAGAGAACTCAGAGAGGGGAAAGCTGATAAGCTATAGATACCTATAGATACTTAGTTGCTTAAAACTATTTACTGTAATTTTCCAATTAAGTTAAATACGTCCGTCGATCTGGATCGATCATGAATAACAAATCTAACGATAATTTCGATTTTCAGAAAACAGTGATAAATAAAGCTGCTGAAGCTGCGATCGCCAGTCAAATAGAGTCAGCTAAAAATGTTGAGGTTGAAGTAGATAGCGAAACTTCACAAATAATTCATGGAGAAGTAAACTCTCTAAAAATTATTGGAGAAAAGATTATTGCTGTCCAAGATATTCAGTTAGAGCAAATAGATATTACCAGTGACAATTTGTCGCTCAACATAGCTCAAGCGCTCCTCGGCAAAATTTCTTTTGAACAGCCTGGCAACTTTAAGGTCAAAATCATCTTTACTGAATCAGATTGCGATCGCCTATTAAATTCCGAATATGTCAAAATCCTCTTACAAAACTTATCTTTAGAAGTTACACCACAGTCAGCAAATTTTTATATTGAACAAGCCAAATGCCATTTAAAAGACGATGGTCATCTATCTTTGGTAACTACGATTGTCCTCAATCGAGAACAGCAAATTAAAATAGCCAGATTTGAAATTGCGCTCCAGGTTTGCCGAGATGGCACAATAATAAAAGTAATCAAGTTTAATGGTGGTCGGTATTTAGAAAATCAGACCTTAGATTTAGACGAGACAGTCGCAATAATGAGCAAAATTAGTGCTTTACTTTATCTGCGTGACTTTAGCAATGCTGATTTAGCTCTTAACATAACTGGCGTTGAGGTTAAAGCTCAAAAACTTATTTTACAGGGAAATGCTCAGGTAAAAAGACTACCTAATTCCATAACTCAATCGCTCGAATCTGTCGCTTCAAAAATAAATCAGACTTAACCGCTATCTAGTAGAGCGAATAAGTAACTAGTCACTAGTTATTGTTGACGGCTAAACTTATGGTTCTAAAGTTTTAGAATAATCTAAACGACTACTGGAACTATAAAATCAGGAGTATAAGCAAGTGACAGATCGAGAAAAGCAACCTCCTCAATTACCAAAATTACCAACCTTGGCGATTGAGACAGATCCAGGTTTACAGGCAAAAACTCAAAGATGGTTTGAGTATCCAGTCAAAGCTCAACCGCATCATACAGATTATGCAGGCGTTGTTTGGCACGGTACATATTTGACCTGGATGGAAGAAGCTAGAGTCGAGTACCTGCAAACGATTGGGATTGGATTTGCCGATTTGGTTGCCATGGGTTGCGATCTGCCAGTAGTAGAGCTTTCTCTGCGCTATCATTTGCCAATTCATCTGGGAGTATCAGCAATAGTTAAAGCACGTCTGGTAGAAAGTAAAGGAGTGCGCATCAACTGGGATTATGAAATACAGTCGTGCGATCGACAAGAATTATTTCTGACAGGAAAAGTTATTCTAGTGGCAGTAGATCGAGAAAAAGGCAAAATTATGCGTCAACTACCATCTCAGGTTCAAGATGCTTTAGTCAAGCATATTACAGCTTAATCAGGGTCACAGCGATATTGCCACCAAAACAAATATCCACATCTGTCCCAGGATGGCGATCGCGCTTGGCATATTCTCCTTGATAATGATAAGTATCTCCTTGGGCTCGATAATCTACTGGTAGAGGAGCAGTACTTGATTCACACAAAATAATTTTGGGTTCTGGTCGATTTGGCTCGAGATGGGGTAAATTGACGTTCCAAAAGCTACCTGGTGGCAGAGGACGAGGCAATAAATCTTGTAATACCCGACTAGTCCAACGAGTCGCTACCTCCCAATCAATAATTAAAGGGCTTTTAATCCAGTGAGAGATCGCCACTCCAGGAATACCATGAATAGCAGCTTCTCTTACCGCAGCTACCGTACCAGAAATATAAACATCTATTCCTAAGTTTCCTCCTGCGTTAATGCCCGACAAAACTAGCTTGGTGTTTGTGGCTATCTGCGTAATAGCGATCCGAGTACAATCAACAGGAGTACCGTTTACAGCATATTCCCTAGCCGACCTTTTTTCTAGCTCTATGCCTCGATGAGTTGTAACCTGATGTCCACAGCCAGAATGTGCTTGTTTAGGAGCGACAATGGTAGTTTCTCTCATGGTCACAGCCTGTTGCAAAGCGCGAATCCCAGGCGCATCAATGCCATCGTCGTTAGTGAGGATAATTGTCATTGGTTTCAAGGAATTCTAGTAAATAAAAATACATCGTCTTGTTGAAACTTTAGCTGAAACTTTGATGTTTGCTTCAGTTTAGTCAAAAGAGCTTCAGCTATTTTAAGCGAGCTTCCCCAACCAGGATGGCGTAAATTAAGCAGGATATATTTAAATTTTCCTAATTCTTCATAATTTAAGTCATCACTGGTCAACCCCAAGAGCGAACGATGAGTAAGATGTGGTGCAATATCGCTTGTGGTTAATACTCCCCCTGAACTGTCAACTAGAGCGATCGCCGTTTTGGTTGCTCCCCAAGTATCCCAGGTTTGTAGATAAATACTACCAAAATAACCATATTTTGCCAAAGCCAACCAAGCCACTACCGACCAAATCAAAATCTGGCGCTGGCTTTTAAACCAGACGTGCTTACTGCTCATCGCCATAATTAGCATCACAAACAGCCAAGGAATAATCGGCAAACAATACTGATGTACTAAATTACGTTGAGCAGGACTTTCAGAAAGAATATTAATCAGTAAAATTGGCAGTGCGCCGACAATAGGCATCAAGTGTTGGGCTGATAAGCCCCAGCAGACAGGCACGGCTAGCAAAAGAAGATAACCAAAGGTAGAGGGCGAAAAAATTTTGCCTAAGACTAAATTTGGCTTAATCAGCAAATTTTTGGCTATATCTAGTACTGAATCCCCAAGATAACTATAGCGGTCAACCGCAGCAGCTTCAGCTCCACTAAAGGCGGGAATAATCAATTGAGTGGCGATCGCAAACCAAGCGCAGCCCAATACAATAGCAATAATGCCATATTTGTACCTGGATTTGGATGAGAGCAACAGCCATAACCCCATGGCGATCGCACTCAAAGCTAAAACGGCTTTACAGCTTAAAATTAAAATAATTGCCGTAACAAACCACCAAATTCGCTTCAGCTTTACTGCCAAGATGGCACCAAAAATAGCGGGTACGGCAATAACTTCAGGATGAAAATCAAAAAGATTGACGTTAAAAATTGCGGGATACAGCAAATAGACTAACGCCAGTGTATTGCTTTGGGTTAAGCTTAAGCCCGATGCACGACTCAGATGCCACAAAGGCAATGCACCCAAACTCAAAGACAACGCCTGAATAAAAAATAGCCAATGAATGTCAGGATAAATCTGATACAGCAGGGCAAGAGGATAAATGATCCAGGCTGCATGATCGCCTAAAATATGCAGACCTCTAAAAGCAACGAAGGGTTTCTCTCCTTGACTAATTAAATAAACAGCATTGTCAAAGATAGCCAGATCGAAACTTGATTGAAACAAAGCATGGCGTACACTGCTACATAAAAATAAGCTTAAAGTGCTAATAGCGATCGCCAAACTGAGAAACCAAAACTGAGACTTATTTTTAACCAGAAGCATTGTTAATTATTTTCTTGAACAGAAAAACATCTTGCTGTTGGTAAACCAAGTTAAACTCAGAGGATTTTAACAAGTCCTCAATAGTTCGCTCGGCTACCTGCTGCGAAATACCTAAGCCCAAATGTTGCTGGGCAATCAATACTGTGTCGATACCGTGTTGTGCTACTCTTTCTAGATTAGGATCGTTATCTAGTAACATAATCGTGGAACGGTGACTGAGATGAGGTGCAATGTAGCCTGAAGTTAAAACTTTGGCATCAGGTTCAACCGAGTTAACTGCACCTTGAACCGCAGCCACGTTAGCAAATAAAGGTGCGTAGCGAGTCCAAAAATAACCATATTTAGCCAAAGCCAGCCAAGCAAGAAGCGACCAGGTAATTAATAAACGTCTAGACAGCCATTGTCTTTGATGACGTTTGGTCAAATAAGCCAAAGACGCAATCAACCAGACAAATAAAAACGGAATAATTGGCAAAGAATACTGATGAATTAAATCTCGCTGTCGCGGAAAATCAGCCAAAATGTTTAATCCTAGCATCGGTAAAGCAGGCACAATTGCCGAGATTTTGCGCCAGTGTAAGCCGAGTAAAATCGGCAAGATTAACAGTAAATAATAAAATAAGCGATCGCCTGTTAAAGCCCGACTCAACAAAATTTGGGGATTAGTCATTACCTTGACCGCAATTTCTGTCAAGGAAGTTCCCAAAGATTCATAGTGCCAAGTCCCCGCCATTTGATTCCCACCACGAAAAGTAGGGATCAGGTAAACAGCAGCGAAGCTAAACCAAACTACCCCAGCGACAATACAGCTCAAGCCATAGATTAAGCGTTGCTGCAATGCTAGCCATAACCCCAAGCCAATTACAGTGAGGCTCATCGCCTCCTTACAGCTTAGAACTAAAATAATGGCGATCGCTAATTGCTCAGAAGATTTTTTAACTGCGGCTAAAACCGCCCAAAGTAAAGCAGGTACAGCAATAGTTTCGGGTCGAAACTCCGTATAAAAATTGATGTTAAATATCGCGGGATAGAGAATATAACACAGAGCAACTGCTTTGGCATATCTTACTGACAAACCATTTTCACGACTTAAAGCATAAATCGGAATTGCACCACTGGCTAAAGCGATCGCCTGCACTGCTAATAACCAATAAACGCTAGGATAAATTACATATAGCAGTGCTAAAGGAAAAAGAATGACTGCTCCATGATCGCCAACTAAATGCACTCCTTCTAAAAGAGTAGAAATAGGAGCTTGTCCTCGACTTAGCAAGTAAACTAGCTGATCGAAGAAGCCCAGATCATTCCCCGCACGAAACAGCCATAGCTGTAGACTACTAAAACCCAATAAAATCAAAGATGCGATCGCTACCAACCCAGCTAAGAACAAAGTAGCTGATTGATGTCGATTTTTGACTATCTCAAGACGGGCAATTTTCACTAATAACTAATAATCCTTAACAAATGACAGACGAGCAATTACTGACCTAAATACGCTTCTAAGACCGAGGCATTATTCTGAATCTCTTCTGGTGTACCTTCTGCTAGGTTAGTACCTTCTGCTAATACCCAAACGCGATCGCACAGGCTCATAATCACATCCATGTTGTGTTCGATTATTAAAAAAGAAATTCCTCGCTGATTCCAGTCAACAATATGTTTGCAAATCTGATTGATTAAAGTCGGATTAACACCCGCTGCTGGTTCATCCAATAAGATTAGCTTAGGATTGGTCATCAGAGTACGAGCCATTTCTAAAAGTTTTCTCTGTCCACCAGATAAAGCACCTGCATAATCGTAAGCCTTAGCAGCCAACCCTACAGATTCCAAAATGTCCATTGCCCGTTCCTTATTTTCTCGTTCTTCTGTGCTTAATTTTGCTTGTTGAAACCAAACCTTAAAAAAGTTTTCTCCTGTTTGGTTTGGCGTTGCCAGCAACATATTTTCCAATACTGATAAGCGAGACAGCACTCTAGCTACCTGAAAAGTACGAATAAAACCTAGAGTTGCAATTTTATAGGATGGCAAATTGTGGATCGGCTGGCGATCGAACAAAATTTTGCCGCGATCGGGCTTAATAAAATTAGCCAGCAAATTAAATAAAGTTGTTTTTCCTGCTCCATTAGGCCCAATTAAGCCCGTAATACTGCCGCGAGCGACTTCAAGACGAGCATTATTTACCGCTTTGATTCCGCCAAAGCTCTTCGACAAATCTGTAGCCATAAGTAGCGGATCGTTTGACAAATCTGGTTGCACTATTTTCTAAATATTATTTGGTTAACAATTTATCTAAAGTACCAAAAATTTTTATAACTAGCTTCAAATACCTGCTAAACATAATGACAACTCAGTAAGTGTCCAGTATTTAAACCACATTTGATTAAAGAAAAATTAAGGTAGTAACATAGAATAGAGCAAATCTTAGTTCGTTAATGAATCAGTTAAAGTCGCAGCAGAATTCAATTAGTTTAAGTTCAGAATCTGATGAATTAAATTCTCGTATATCTCCTTGGATGGCTAAAATACTATATCCATTGGGATGCTATCTAGTTTTACCTCTTTTCTTTGGCAAAATTCAAATTAACGGACAGGAAAATATTCCTTTACAAGATCCTGTAATTGTTGCACCAACTCATCGCTCTCGTTGGGATGCTTTTATCGTACCCTATGCCATAGGAAGACTAGTCAGCGGTAGAGACTTGCGCTTTATGGTTTCTGCTAACGAGGTAACAGGATTTCAAGGTTGGGTTATTCGTCGCATGGGAGGGTTTCCTGTAGATACCGACCATCCTCAGCTAAGTAGCGTACGCTATAGCGTTGAATTGCTAAAGCAAGAGCGGGAAATGTTAGTAATTTTTCCCGAAGGCGGCATTTTTAATGATTACAAAATTCATGCTCTTAAAAGGGGAGTAGCCTCTATTGCTTTACAGGCAGAAACAGACAAATCAAATCGAAAGGTTAAAATATTACCGATGACAATTCGCTATAGCCAGCCTTACCCAAGCTGGGGAACAGAGGTTAAAGTCGATATCGGTAAGCCTTTAACTGTCAATGAGTATCTTGGCAAATCACTGCGCCAAAGCTCTCAAAAGCTAACCATTGCTTTAGATGAGAGCTTGAAACAGCTCTATGAGCAATGAATTTGTTCAGCAATAAGTAAAATTGCGACAAAAACCAACATAAATATAATTTCTAATTTACTATAGAGAAATCTTAAATACGATGAGATTTGGCAAAATAAATCGATTGGGAAGTTTATAATATCAGCTTGAGAGCTAGTGATTCTCCGCCTTTGTTTGGCAGAGACGGCTTTAACTGTTGGTCAAGAAACGTCAAATTTATGGAGTCGCTTATTCATCCAAATTTTAGAGTGGCTTTCTACAGCTAAAAGTAATCTCAGCTCCGCTTGTATCGGAGTATGCTCAATAGTTTAAAACATCCATGTCACACCCTGAGCTTAGAATTCAATGTTCGAGTCCTCATTGCGCAGCGTCTAACCCACTAGAAGCTAGTATTTGTGAACGATGTAGCACTCCAATAGTAAGACGTTATTTGTGGAGCAATCAAAAGGCGATCGCTCCAGAGCAAGAGCAAACCTTAATCAGCGGTAGATACTTGGCGTTGAGCGAGCGCATATTTTTAGATACTCAACCTAATCAGCCTCCAGTAACCTCAGAAGAAGTTCCTCCAGAAATCGTAGTTTATCTACAGCTCTTTTCTTGCTATCCTCATATTCCGCAAGCTTATGGTTTATTAGATGGGACAGATGCTTGGCTATTTGATTATGGTACTGTGCCAATTGATGCTGATACGGGGAAATTAATCGACCCACAACTTATTCCCCCAATCAAACATTTATGGATTGAGGCAACACCTCTGCAACAACTCAATTGGCTCTGGCAAATCGCCAAATTATGGAATCCTTTGTTGGATAAAAATGTAGCATCTACTTTACTTAATCCCGATCTAATCAGAATTAATGGACAGCTAGTACAGCTATTGCAGCTCCACCCTGAGGACGAACATCCACCTAATCTTCGAGATTTAGGCGATTTATGGTCGCAGTGGGCAGAAAATGCCCATCCTAATATTAAAAATGTCATAAATGAGCTTGCAGTGCGTTTAAAAACTGGCATAGTCGATCGAGCAAGTCAGGTAATTGCCGTTTTAGATCGTGCGATCGGTCTTTGTCGCAAAGCCAACCAGTATTCCTATCATATTTATGCTCTCAGTGATTCTGGACCTAGCCGAACTAATAATGAAGATGCTGCTTACCCAGTTCATCCCCAGGAAATTTCAGGCTCGGAAAATGCCTTAGCAATTGTTTGTGATGGAGTCGGAGGTCATGATGGCGGAGAGATTGCCTCTGGAGAAACAATCAAATATTTACGCAGTAAAATCTCCAAACTAGCTTTAGAAGAGCAATACAGCTCCAGCCAAATGTTAGATAAATTAGCCAAGTACATTAATGGGGCTAATGACATTATCAGCAAGCGCAATGATACCGAACAGCGTCAGGAAAGACAGCGCATGGGTACAACCCTAGTAATGGCTCTTTCTTACGCCCAAGAAATGTTTCTCGCTCACGTTGGTGATTCCCGAATTTATTGGATTACCCCTAATAGCTGCCATCAAATGACTATTGATGACGATCTTGCCTCACGGGAGGTTCGTTTGGGGTATGCTTTGTATCGAGATTCTTTACAATACCCTTCGGCGGGAGCATTAATTCAGGCTATAGGAATGCGAGATTCAGCGGCGCTTCATCCTAATCTGCAACGCTATATGATTGATGATGACTGCATTTTCTTGCTTTGTACTGACGGCTTGAGTGATTTTGATCGCGTAGAACAACAGTGGCGACATAGTGTTTTACCAGTACTCGAAGGCAAACAAGATCTTGCCACTGCTGTTAAAGATTTAATTGCCCTTGCCAATGAGAAAAACGGTCATGATAACGTCACCATAGCGCTGGTTCACAGTATGGTAAAGCCATCAACTAATGTTAGTGAAGTATCAGTTTCCTGGTCTGATGTCGAATTTGTGCTGGATGAATCAACATTGTGGTCTAAAGCTAATATGACTAACTCTATTTTGCCAGACTCGACTGCTGTTGAGAGTTCACCAACAGAAACTGAAATTCCCGAACCGAAAATTGGCGAACCATTGCCAGCTAAAAAACAACCAAAATGGCTCAAGCCACTAATTTTGCTGCTGCTAATTTCAACCATCATCGGATTATTTGCTTATTACTTGTTGCATGACAGAATAAATGACAAAGATAATAATCAGCTTGAGGGTCAAGATACGGAAATAAATTAGTAATTTTTAGCAGTTCATCTATCTCAAATTAGACTGAAGAATTAGAAAATATTAAAATTGCTGTTGATTGTTATCTTGGTAAATATTTGAGCAAATAAATAATTGCGATATGTTTTGGTACAGTGGCAAATTAATTAATTCTGAGCAAATCCAGCTCGATATTGATGAGCCAGGGTTATGCTACGGAGCAACAGCTTTCACCACCATGAGGGTATATAATCATTCCCTTCAACATCCTCTCACCTGTTGGCAAGCTCATGGCGATCGCCTTAATCTTACTCTTCAAGCATTTAACTGGCGACAACCAAACTGGCAGCAGCTACAACGAGGAGCAGAGCTAATGCTACAACATTTTCCGATTCTTCGTATGGCGGTATTTCCCAACGGTAAAGAATGGATTGCAGGACGTAGCTTACCGCCTGAACTTAAACAACGCCAAACCAAAGGTATTACAGCCTGGATTGCCAAAGAGCCTATATATAGAAGAGATTTAGCTCAATATAAAACTGGTAATTATTTATCTGCTTATTTAGCTCGCGATCGAGCATTAAATTCAAATGCTCAAGAAGCTATCTTGATTGATGCTCAGGGTAACTGGCTAGAAACTAGTACTGGTAATCTTTGGGGGTGGAGAGATGACTGTTGGTACACTCCTTGTCTAAGTTCTGGGATTCTACCAGGTATTGCGCGATCGCGCTGGCTCAGTTTTCTGAGAGAGAATAAAATCGAAGTCATCGAAAATGTCTGGACTCCCGAATTTAGCCAAAGTTTAGCAGCTTTAGCTTATAGCAATTGTGTAGTAGACATGATTCCAATCACCACAGTTCTCAATTCAAATTACCAGGTGCGTTATTTACGTCAACTGCCTTTAAGCTCTAACATTAGCTGAGCAAAAATAGCATTACCAGAGCAGATAAAACTTTAAGCAACCGTTAATTCATTAATAATTTGCTCAATTTTAGCCAAAGCGTTATGAGGATTATTTTCCGCGTAAGTTACCATCGACTGCTCCATAACTGCAACTTGCTCGCCCACAGCATCTAAAGCATCCTGCAAAGGCTTTAGCTTTTGTTGATAAAAATCAATTTGGGACTGCATTTGAACGATGCTCAAATTTAATTTATGCCAACTATTTTGTTGTTGCTCTATTTCTGACTCTAATTGTCTTTTTTGAGCTTTTTGTTGAGCTAACTTAGTTTCTAACCCCTTAATACTCTGCTCTATTTGTGCTATCTCTCCCAATAGCTCTTGTTGTTGTCGTTGCAGCTTTTGCTGTTGTTTTTCTAAACCTTCTTTGATGGGAGTTAAATCTATATCTTGAATCTCAGACTCCAAATCAAAGTCAATTATTCCTTGACGGCGTTTTAAGACTCGAGAATGTTGCAGCAATACATTGTGCCTTTCTTTGAGAGAGCGACGCTGACCGACCAAAGTTTGATCCAGCATCTTTTTGGCTTCCCTTTCATCAGCTAACTCCTGTTCTAAAGTCAGACGCTCAAAATCTCCTGCGGCAACCATCTTAGCTTCGAGTTCTTCTACGGCTTTGCATTGCCAACCTAACTCTTCCTCTTGGTCATTGACAAATCTGGCTACCTTTTCTAGGTCTTGCTTCAAACTCTCAACCCTAGTCTCTAAATTTGGTAAAGGCATATTCTCCAGTTCGCCGAGATTAATCTTCCCTCCCCCATCAGAATCAGCTTCAGAACCCGAAAGCATCTGTAACATGGTGTTTTGAGCTTCTGATTGCAGATTGAGAAACTGAGTTAATTCATGTTTAACTTCTAAAGACTTTTGTTCTATACTCAGCTGTTGTTCCGCTTTAGCAATATATTCTTCTAAAGATTTTACTTGCTGTTTTTTCTCTGATAATCCTGCTGTTAAATTGTCCAGATTTTGACGTGAGGTCTGGATATCTTCGCTGCTTTGCGCCAAATTTTGCCAATGAGGCTGTAAAATTTGCTGTTGCTGTTTGACCGCTGCTGCTGCCAAATTCATCTTATCTTGAAGAGAACTAGTAGAATCGTTGGCAGCAGAAATAGCTGCTAATTGTGTTTTGATTTCCTGGGCGTGATCTCGATCTAAAACTTTGGCTTGTTTTAACTGCTCCTCTAAATTTTGTTGTTGACCCCGCAATTGTGCCCAAGCACCTTCTAGATTCGTGCTTTTAGCTGCAAATTCAGCTCTCATCTTTTCGGTTTCTGTTTGAGCGATCGCAATTTCTGAGCGTTGTTGCTCAAACTGTTTAAACTCCTCTTCCATCTGCTCTACCTGTTCCAGACGAGTTTCCATCTCTATCTGTCGTCGGCTTAATTCTTCACTTTGAATTGCTAAAGACTCTTTCCACTGGTCAATTTCTTGTTCTTGATCGTGAGTTTTTTCTAACAGGCGAGAGAAATTTTTGAGTACGCCAATAATTTTTTGCGAGGCTGATTCTATCTTTCCCTGTATTTGGCGGTTAACACCTAAGTTAACCACGACCATAGCTCCATCACCAAAGTCGTTAGCTTCTTCAGTAGTAACTGATTCATTATTAATCAGGATCCAGCTTTGATCGTTTCGCTGACAGGCTATGAGCTTTAGCTTAGTCTCCACACCACCCATAAAACCTTTACTCTGTTTTTGTATTTCCGCCAGATATAGCACTATGCGCCTTCCTCTTGATTTCTTCTGTGCAGGAACTCAGAAAAATTAAGCTTTTCCAGTTTACTGCCGATTTATTAAAATAACCAGATTAAATTAAATTCAAATCTGACCCACAATTTGCCAATTAATTAATTGGCTATTTTTAGCATAACCAGCAACCTAATTGGTTGCCAAGATTTTTTAATTAACTAATTTTTGATCGCAGCAATAGCCGTCAGCAATAATTTATTTTGAATAGTAAGATTGCAATCATACTTCTGTTATTTATACTCAGCATAAATATGAGTTAAATAGTTGAATTCAACTTGATAAAAGCTCAATCATAATCTATAAAATAGCTGATTTTCTCCGTAAATAACATATTTACAGATTTATGAGATTACCAAATAGTCACGATTCAATTAAATTGAGCGGTAAGCAATTTAACTAAAAAGTAAAGCTAGCTTGAATTATGTTGATCGTGACATGGCGATCGGTCAAAAAGTAGAGTATATTCTGAAGCGGATAGGTTACCAATCAAATAAATTTATTCATACGTAAACGAATTTGGGTAGAAATTTAACTTTCATTAATTTAATGATTTGCCAAGTAGACTTAAGTTAAGTATGACTTTTCGTAGATAGCGTGTTATGAGCAAAGTTCTAATCGTAGAAGATAGTCTGGCGCAAAGACAAATGATTTCCGATCTCCTCAAAGGTAGCGGTCTTAAAGTAACTGTTGCTTGCGATGGAGTTGAAGCTTTAGAGCATCTAGAAACATTAAATCCTGACATAGTGGTTATGGACATTGTCATGCCCAGAATGAATGGCTATGAATTGTGTCGTCGCTTAAAATCAGATCCTAAAACTCAAAATGTTCCAGTCGTTATGTGTTCTTCCAAAGGAGAAGAATTTGATCGCTACTGGGGCATGAAACAGGGTGCAGATGCTTATATTGCCAAACCTTTTCAACCAGTCGAATTAATCGGTACTGTCAAACAATTGCTTCGAGCCTGAATCACAATTATTTTTGATGATACAGTTAGCAGTCTCAAATAATATTTACAAAAAATCTTATGGTTACTAATCCAGAACTGTATACCGACAGTGGTCTAGATTTATCTCTAGACATCAAGCCATTAGAAAATCCTGATGGCGAACTTCATCTGCGCTTTTATTTGCCATCAGGGGAGGCTTGTGCTTTTCCCGCTACAGGTATAGCGGAGGTGATGCAACAAACGCCCGATCAAATTGCCCCGATTCCTAACGCTTCTCCTTTATTATTGGGAACAATAAACTTACGAGGAAGAGTAATCTGGGTTGCCGATCTCGGTCAGTTTTTGGGGGATAGTGTCGCTTTAAAAACCGACCGTCCAGCAATTCCGGTAATTGCCATTGAAGAGCAAGAGCAAATTATCGGTTTGGCAATCAGCAGTATTGGCGATATGGATTGGTTAGATGTAGAACAATTAGAAATTTATCAACCTTTAGCCGATAGAATGGCTCCTTTTGTTCAGGCTCAATGGCAGCCCGAAGATGAAAATTTAATTGTAAATTTATTAGATCCAGGAAAAATTTTACGGTCTGCACGATGGGCAACCTAGTTACACCGAAGAGTCAATCATTCAATCAATGCTTAAGTTGAAACTTATACCTAATTCAGCAATATTGAAGAAAATATCATTATTACCTTAGTTTTTTATTTCTATAAACTTACGGTCATCATCAGAGTCAAATCACAGAGTAACTATCACTGGTCAGCACAAGCAACTAAAATTTAGATTAATTTGGCAAGAAGCATAATGGCATCAGGAACTAACTATTCACAGGAATACGGGCAAGCAGAAAAAGCCTATTTAGAAAGTAATTTTGCTCAAGCAGCAGAAATAATCGATCATTTAGTTGATGAATTTCCCAACGATCCAAATGTCTTGTTGCTGCGGGGTCATATTTATTGTTATGGATTCCAAAACTATGATCTGGCGAAACACCAGTATGAAAGGGTTTTAAATCTTAGCGAAAAGCAAGATTTACTCGATTTTGCTCACAGTGGGATCGAACAGGTAGAGCAACTTCAACAACAGTCAGAATCAGCATTAACTATTGATGAAGATCACCTAGAGCTGACACAAATGAGCGATGAAGAGGATGTTGACGAGATTGAAGATTTGATTGGCATTGATTTTCCTGACGAAGATATAATCGTTGAAGATTTTGATAGCGGGGGTTTTGTTCCTGAGCAGGATTATGAGACTGTTGATGATCTTGCGAGTATCGACTCGGACATCGATGATAGCTTTATTTCTGGGGGAGAAGACTCCTATGGCAATCCTTTCGCCGAAGATGTAGATGTCAACCTAGAAAATATAGCTCCTATTAATGAATACGATCGCTCCGAAGATCCTTTTGCTCAGTTTGAAACTGAATCAGCTTCCGTGTCGGCAAAATTGCCAGCACAAGAGCCTATAGACGTTCATACTAGCTCTACCTTTATAGATGATGATGACCTGCCCGATTATACCGCCGAAGACTTTGCCGTCGATCAAAGCGAATATGAAAATGATGATGATGACAGTTCTGAACTAGAAATTGATACTGTTTTAACTGAACCGTTCTCGATGGGAGGTGAGGAACACTATGGCGTGGAGGATATTGCCGAACAAGAGGGTTTAGATTATCAGGACGAACTAGAATTTGATGAAATTGACAGTAGCTTTTTTGATTTGGAAGAACTCGAGCAAGGTCTTCCAGATACTGGATTATTTAACGTAGATGAAGAACCGATTAGCGCTAGTTTAAACACTACTAATGATTTCGTTTTAGAACCAAACCCGATTCCATCTGAAGAAGTTGCTGTTAGTGAATTGAGTTCAGGTGCAACAACATTTGCTAAAGCAAAGGAAGAGCCACAGATAGAAGTCAAGCAAGGAAATTTAGGCAACTTCATTAATGCTCCGATTCAGAAAAAACAGCTAATTACTGCTGGAATAACCGGGCTGGTCTCGGCGATCGCCGTTTTGCTCATTGGTCTAATCGGCTCTAATATCGCTGCGCGTCAAAATCCTGACCGAACCATCGCAGGAGTTCAAAATAGCTTTTTATTAGCTTTGATTGCTGGATTATCGAGCGCGGGAACAACAGCAGCACTGGGTAACATTACAGCCAAACATATCACCAAAGCCAGCCAGGATTTACAAAATCAGTTTGATGATGTTTATCAGGGTAATCTTAACGCTAAAGCAACCGTATATTCCCAAGATGAATTTGGACAATTAGCCTCTGGCTTTAACCGCATGACTAGAGTAATTCTGACTACTACTCAGGAAGCTCAAAGAAGAGCCGAGGAAACTGAACAGGCAAAAGAAGATCTTCAACGTCAAGTAATTCGTTTACTAGATGATGTAGAAGGTGCAGCCAGAGGAGATTTAACGGTTCAAGCAACCGTAACCGCCGACGTACTAGGAGCTGTTGCCGATGCTTTCAACTTAACGATTCAGAGTCTGCGAGAGATTGTCCGTCAGGTAAAAGAGGCTGCCGAACAGGTAAACCAAAGCTCTACCGATAGTGAGTTGTTTGCTCGTAATCAGTCTAGTGAAGCCTTGCGGATGGCCGAAGAATTAGCAGTTACCTTGAATTCGGTACAGATGATGACTGAATCTATCGAGAGGGTAGCAGATAATGCGCGTGAAGCAGAAGAAGTTGCTCGTTCGTCTTCAGTCACTGCTCTCAAAGGCGGTAAAGCAGTAGAACGAACCGTGTCGGGAATCTTCCAGATTAGAGAAACCGTATCAGAAACAGCCCGTAAAGTAAAACGATTAGCCGAAGCTTCTCAAGAAATCTCGAAAATTGTGCTTTTAATCTCGCAAATTGCCGAAAGAACCAACCAGCTGGCTCTTAATGCTTCAATCCAGGCGGCTAAAGCTGGCGAAGCTGGTCGGGGTTTTGCCGTAGTTGCCGATGAAGTCAGACAGCTAGCGGATAGATCTGGTAAATCTTTAAAAGAAATTGAGCAAATTGTACTCCAGATTCAAAGTGAAACTGGCTCGGTTATGACCGCTATGGAAGAAGGTATTCAGGAAGTAATCGACGTAACCGAAAGAGCAGAACAAGCCAAAACTGCTCTCGAAGATATTATTCAGGTATCTAATCGGATTGATGTCTTAGTGCGTTCAATTACTGCTGATACAGTCGAACAAAGAGAAAACTCTCGTGCCGTAGCTCAGGTAATGCAGTCGGTAGAGTTAACTGCTCAAGCCACATCTCAAGAATCACAACGGGTTGGTGGTGCGCTACAAAGCCTAGTAGGAATTGCTCGCGGTTTGCTTTCTTCAGTCGAAAGATTCCGTATTGATAAAGGCGAAGAATAAAGTAATTATCTAATTCTCAATTTTAAGGCTTTTTAGTAGTCTGTCAAGCTCCTCTTTCGCCCACTGGAATTTTATGATTCAATAGAGTTTTGCGCCTTTATTTGTAAACTGCTTTATGTGTGCCGAAAGAACCTTACCCCAATTTGATTCTACCTCTGTCAAGATTACTCAGGAAGAGGGATTAATTCTGTATGAGGATATGGTTTTAGGACGCTTATTTGAAGATAAGTGTGCTGAAATGTATTATCGAGGCAAAATGTTTGGCTTTGTCCACCTTTACAACGGTCAGGAAGCTGTCTCTTCAGGTATTGTCAAAGCATTGCGAGCCAAAGGTGATTATGTTTGTAGTACGTATCGCGATCATGTTCATGCCCTAAGTGCTGGAGTACCAGCCAAAGAAGTAATGGCAGAACTATTTGGCAAAGAGACTGGGTGCAGTAAAGGTCGTGGTGGTTCGATGCATATGTTTTCTGCCGAGCATGGGCTTTTAGGAGGTTATGCTTTTGTGGCAGAAGGTATTCCCGTAGCGACAGGCGCAGCTTTTCAAAGCAAATATCGGCGCGAAGCAATGGGAGAGGCTGATTCTGATGCGGTTGCAGTTTGTTTTTTTGGTGATGGAGCAAGCAACAACGGTCAGTTTTTTGAATGTTTGAACATGGCAGCCCTCTGGAAATTACCGATTATTTATGTAGTAGAAAATAACAAATGGGCGATCGGCATGGCTCATGCGCGCGCAACTTCTCAGCCCGAAATTTACCAAAAAGCCAGCGTATTTAATATGGCAGGTTATGAAGTTGACGGAATGGATGTTTTAGCCGTGAATACTTTAGCTAAAGAAGCCGTAGCCCGCGCCCGCGCTGGAGAAGGACCTACTTTGATTGAGGCTTTGACCTATCGCTTCCGAGGTCATTCTTTGGCCGATCCAGACGAGCTTCGAGATCCTCAAGAAAAAGAATTTTGGGGCAAGCGCGATCCAATTAAGAAATTTGCTACCTATTTGATCGAGCAAGACTTAGCCACAGCCGAAGAGCTAAAAGAGATCGCTCGCCAAGTTTCAGCAACTATAGATGAAGCGGTTAAATTTGCTGAAAGTAGTCCTGAACCAAGTCCTAATGATTTGCACCATTATATTTTTGCCGAGGACTGAACATACCTTGTTTAAAGGAGTTTAAACAAGGTTGTCTGCTTTTATTCCGTCTGGTCATCAGCGATCGCCCTTGATAAAATTAGAGAGTGAGCCAAATATGGCGATCGCTTTGTTGGAAAAGCTGTTTAAATGCTCTGTAGCTGATTAAGTTATTAAGTTAAAAATATACACCTGTCAAAATATAACCCGATCGTCCATAACAACTAAGTGTTAATTGCCTACATCCTAAACAATGTCAGAATAAATAAATACACGAATTGCATCTATCTAACTTATTATGGCTGACCTCGCACACCTAAGCGGTAGCGACATCCGCGACAAGTTCTTAAAATTCTACGAGTCTAAACAACACAAAATATTGCCCAGCGCATCCTTAATTCCCGAAGATCCAACGGTAATGCTAACTATTGCGGGAATGCTGCCGTTTAAGCCGATATTTTTAGGACAGCGCCAAGCACCTCAACCTCGCGCTGCAACTTCTCAAAAGTGTATTCGGACTAATGATATTGAGAATGTAGGACGTACCGCCAGACATCATACTTTCTTTGAAATGCTGGGTAACTTTAGCTTTGGTGATTATTTTAAAGAACAGGCGATCGCTTGGGCATGGGAACTTTCTACACAGATATATAAATTACCAGCAGATCGCATCGTACCTAGTGTATTTGAAAAGGATGACGAAGCCTTTGCCATCTGGCGCGACAAAATTGGTATTGCTGAAAATCGTATTCAGCGGATGGGAGAGAAAGATAATTTTTGGCAATCGGGAATTACTGGCCCCTGTGGACCTTGTTCGGAATTGTATTACGATTTTCATCCAGAATTGGGCGATGAGCATATCGATCTAGAAGACGACAGCCGATTTATCGAGTTTTATAACTTGGTATTTATGCAATACAATCGTGATGCAGAAGGTAATCTGACACCTTTAAAAAACAAAAATATTGATACGGGTTTAGGTTTAGAAAGGATGGCGCAAATCCTGCAACAAGTACCTAATAATTATGAAACCGATTTAATATTTCCCATTATTGAAACTGTGGCTGAAATTGCCGACATAGACTACGGCAAAGCCGATGAGAAAACTAATACATCTCTTAAGGTGATTGGCGATCATGTTAGGGCAGTAGTTCACATGATTGCGGATGGGATTACGGCTTCTAATACCGATCGCGGTTATATTTTACGTCGTCTAATTCGTCGGGTAATTCGTCACGGTAGGTTAATTGGGATTGAGGGTAATTTTGTTAATCAAGTTGCAGAAACTGCGATCGCTCTGGCTGAATCTGCTTATCCCAATGTTAGAGAAAGAGACAGCTTTATTAAAAGCCAACTACAGCGAGAAGAATCTCAATTCCTGAAGACACTGGAAAGGGGCGAGAAGTTACTGGCAAAAATTATTGCCGACGCTGCTAATTTATCAGAGAAACAAATATCAGGTCAAGATGCCTTTGAACTATATGATACTTATGGCTTTCCCTTAGAACTGACTCAAGAGATAGCTGAGGAACAGGGTTTAACTATCGATCTTCAAGACTTTGAACGGGCAATGGCAGAACAGAAAACTCGTTCTAAAGATTCCTATGAGGCGATCGATCTGATGACTCAAAATGCTTTGGGTGAAATAGTTACAGGCAGCAATGAAACTAGCTTTTTAGGTTACACCCAACTAGCAGCACAAGCTCAAGTTATGGGAATTGTGGTTAGTAGTAAAGATCTATCTGATAATGTCGTTAGTGCTAATGCAGGGGATACAGTCCAAATTATTTTGGATCAAACTCCCTTTTATGGCGAGTCTGGCGGACAAATTGGCGATCGCGGTTATCTTTCTGGGGATGATGTTTTAATTCGCATCGAAGATGTACAAAAAGAAGGCAATATCTTTGTTCATAAGGGCAAAGTCGATCGCGGTACTCTTAAGCTTGGAGATGTGGTCAAGGCTACCATAGATCGGGCTTGTCGTCGTCGTATTCAAGCAAACCATACTGCAACTCATTTACTACAGGCTGCATTAAGGAAAGTAGTTGATGATTCTGTGTCTCAGGCTGGTTCGTTGGTCAACTTTGATCGCTTGCGGTTTGACTTTAATTCTCCTCGCGCCTTGACTCAAGAAGATGTGCAGCAGATAGAAGAACTAGTTAATACCTGGATCTCGGAAGCACACGAAGCGGATATAAATATTATGCCGTTAGAAGAAGCCAAAGCTAAAGGTGCAACGGCGATGTTTGGCGAAAAGTATGCCGATGATGTACGAGTAATTGATTTCCCTGGAGTTTCGATGGAACTTTGTGGCGGTACTCATGTTCATAACACGGCAGAAATTGGCGTATTTAAAATCATCTCCGAAACAGGAATTTCTTCAGGAGTAAGAAGGATCGAAGCGGTGGCAGGGGCTGCTATTTTAGATTACTTGAATGTACGGGATAAAGTAATTAAAGAATTGAGCGGTACTTTCAAAGTTAAGCCCGAAGAAATTAGCGATCGCGTCAATAGTTTACAGACG
Source organism: Coleofasciculaceae cyanobacterium (assembly GCA_036703275.1). Taxonomy (NCBI): domain Bacteria; kingdom Bacillati; phylum Cyanobacteriota; class Cyanophyceae; order Coleofasciculales; family Coleofasciculaceae; species Coleofasciculaceae cyanobacterium. Next base: position 157,910 of record DATNPK010000089.1, read on the forward strand.
GAACTTAAAGCTACTCAAAAAGAACTAGAAGCGGCCAAACAAGAACTCGCGCTATTCAAATCAGACAGTTTATTATCCCAAGCAGAAACCGTAGGAGAATACAAAATTCTGGTGGCTAATCTGGGCGAAATGGATGCTAAATCATTACAGTCTGCGGGTTCAAGATTACAGCAAAAATTAGGTGAATCTGCCGTAGTAATTGCTTCGATTCCTTCTGAAGGCAAAGTTAGTCTAGTTGCAGCCTTTAGTCAGAAAGTTATCCAAGAAAAGCAACTACAGGCTGGTAAATTCATCGGCGGTATTGCCCAAATCTGCGGCGGTGGAGGTGGTGGTAGACCAAATCTGGCTCAAGCTGGCGGAAGAGATGCTAGTAAGTTAGATGAGGCTTTGAAGACTGCCAAGCAACAGTTAATTGAAGGGTTGAGTTAAATATTCAGAGGTGGGTAAATACCCACCTATTTGTTTATATTTATTAAATAATTACCTTTTCATAACATTAGTTAGCATCCTAAAATATTCATGATTGCTGCAACAAGAGAAGCTAATACTTCTGCTCCTCCATAACTGGCAAAGGCATCTCCTGAGACAGCCGTAGCAATTGTTGAAATAGACGCACCACTAATCGCCATACTTACTATAGTTGAGCCAACACTAATAGCTGCAACTCCAGTCATAACACTAAATATTCCCGCACCGCTAATCAACGCAATAATTGTAACCCACTCAATAGCATTTGGTTGAGTGCAAACACCACCTACTTGTGCAAATATAAAACTCAAATTCATATTCTTTATTTGAAATCACTTTAACTCAATTATCAAGTTATCTTTTCTTTAGTTGTGTGATTAATCTCACTAAAGATGTACAGATTAGCTACAATTAGGAAGCATCACTAAATAAATTATTAATTTGCTTTTAATAGTAATAACAATGCCAAAACATCTAACAATAAGCGAAGCGCAAAAAGAATTACCATAATTATCAGAACAATTGACCGACCAGCCAGCAATTACAACCAAAGGTGGTAAACCCGTCATGATTGCTTTTGAATTAGAATAATTAACATCATTAATTGAAACAATTGAAATAATTACTGATAAAGAATTTATGAGAAATTTAAAACAAGGTATTAAAGAAGCACAATTAGAAGAAACTATTAGCTTAGATGATTTAAAAGCTGAGTTTAATCGTCAATAATCTAGGATCGAGAATATCAAATCAAATTGACGAAACAAGCGCGCAAGCTTTTTAATAAGATTAAAGACCGTAAAGAACAAGAAATACTATTAGTAAGATTAGAAAAACTAAAATACAACCCCGATAAATAATAAGCAATGATCGTGTTACATACTTTACTCATCTGTAGCAAACATTTAAGCATTTCATATTAGACAAAATAATAATTAGATAGTCGTTATTTTTTTGTCAACAAAGCTGCCACTGTATTAATTAATTGCTGTGGTTGAACGGGTTTACCGAGGTAATCTGTTGCCCCCAAACGTTTAGCTTTTTGCTGGTGGCGATCGCCCGTACGAGATGTTGCCATTACAATTGGCGTATTTTTAAAGGCGGGTTGTGCGCGGACTTTTTCTAGTAGTTCAAATCCATTTAATCTGGGCATTTCAACATCAGAAAGTATTAAATCGATTCGCCCTTGATATTGTTCTATTAGATCTAGAGCTTCCTGTCCATCACGGCACACAAGTACTTGATAACCTGCGGCAGTTAATACTTTATCTAGCATTCTTCTGGTAGCAACGGAATCTTCCGCAATTAGTATAGTAGAAACTGTATTGGCGATCGTCACCGTCCTATTTTTGACTGATGTTGAGGAGATTGCACCTTTAGCAATTCCTTGAGGCAAAATTACTGGAATCACCTCTCCCGTACCTAATACGGTACACCCCACAATATAGGTTGGTACGGGAACAGTTTCATCAAAAGGTTTAATAATTAATTTTTCTTCTCCCGCGATCGCATCAACTAAAATTGCCAGGGGTTCAAAAGCAGTTTCCAAGACAATAGCCACTTTGCCTTGACTTAATTGCAGCGGTTTTCTGGGACAGGGAAATAGATTAGATGCAGAAGCCAGAAGTATAGTCTGTTCTTTCCAGTTAATATATTCTTTACTTTGATTGGTAAAGTATAGTTCTTGATAGGGTAATATTTCCAGAATACTGGTGTGAGGAATAGCCAGCAGCCTGTTTTGTAACTGAACTAATAAAAGCGATTGCAAACTAAGATTTAAAGGCAAGCTAATCGTAAAGGTTGTACCCCGACCAACATCGGTCGTGACGTATAGTTGACCCCGCAGTTGGCTAATTAAGTTAAGCACAATATCCAATCCCATTCCTCGACCAGAAATATCACTAACTTTGGCAGCGGTAGAGAAGTCTGGTTCAAAAATCCAGTTGACAATTTCTTCGGGTCTATAATCTTTGATTGATTTGGTAGGAGGACAAATTCCTCTTTCTACCGCCCGATGGTAAACTTTCTCAGGATCGATCCCACCTCCATCATCTCGGATCGCAATGACTAGCTGATTGTTTTGTAACTGCGCTTTTAAAGTAATGGTTGCCGTTTCTGATTTATTAGCAGCGATACGGTCATACTTAGATTCAATCCCATGATCGAAAGCATTATTGAGTAAATGAGTTAAAGGAGTTTGGAGTTGTTCGAGCAATATTTGGTCAACTAGGGTATTTTTACCCTCAATTTCTAAATTCACTGGTTTATCAAAACGCTGACCTAAACCACGAATTTGCGGAATGAATCGTTTAGCTAAAACATCGAAGGGAACTAAGCGCGAATCAGTAACTTGCGCATAAAGGATATCCAGATTTTTCTCAGTTTGCTCTAAATCTCCAGCTAATTCTCGATCCACAAAGTCAATATCGGTACGAGTTTCTTGGATCTGTAACATTAATTCTTGGAAAGACTGCAAACTGGTGTGCAGGTCTGTATAACGATCCATTTCCAAAGCATCAAAATCATCGTCTTCGTCTGAATTGATTGATAACTTGTTGATTGAATTAACAGCAAGCTGATTATATAAATCTTGGATCTGTTCACGAATCGGTTCAAACTGGCGTGTTAGCGATCGCAAACGATGATTAGCCTGATTTAAAGTCTGTTGTTGGCGACTGATGCGGGATTGACTCAGAATTAATTCTTCAACATGATTGGTCATTCCCTCTAGCTTTTCTAGGGATATTCTGACCTGATTGCTACCAGCGGGCTTTTGAGATTCTACTACCTTGGCGACTATTTGATCTTCAGATAAAGCAGGGGGTGCAAACATTACTGTAGATAGTGCAGCATCATCTGCTTCTTCGGGAAAATCAAAAAATCCCTCGTCAGGAGCTTCTACCAGTTCATCTAACTCGTTATCCACCCGATCGATAGCTTCGACCTCTAAATCTGTAAAGTTGGCTAAATAATAATTACGCCGTTGGCGAATTTCGCCGACTAATTCCTGTACCGTTAATAAAGCTTCTAAAGGGTCGCATTCAGCCAAAATAGCTTCAATCGGCGCGATCGCCGAACTTAACCAGGGTAATTCTAAAGTTTCGCTCAAAAAGATACATTCGTCAGCAAAGCCTGCTATGGCTTCGTTAATTACCGCTTCTGGGGTATCCATGCCTAAATCGGCGATCGCCTGACACATCGCCTCGAGATCCTGGTTTAGGGTGTTAGTCACTAAATCACGATCTATTTCTGGCTGCGGTTCGACGTTGGCTACAAGTTCTAAATTATCCAGATACTGCCCAATCTCAGTCCGTAAATAGCTGATAATTTCTTTGGTCACTAGCAGTGATTCACCTGTGTCTGTTGTCTCCAGCACCTCAACTATCGGGTCAACAGCTTTTCCTAACCAAACCAGGTCCAAAGTTTCTGCTAAAAAAGTGCATTCATCGACAAAACCTGAGAGTAAAGACTGAACTACTGCTGCTGGAGCATCTATTTCCAGTTCTTCGATAACAACAAAGCTATTTTCTAATTCTTCCGTGAGAGTGCTGCGAATCAAATCGTGATTATCACCGCCAAATTCTGAGTCTGAGAACTCTTTTGCAGAACTTGAGCCGACTAAAGATTCTAGAGCAATCATTAATTCAGGATTAGCGATCGCATCATCGACGGTGCGCGCCTGACTGATAATATATCCTACCTCATCGATACTTTTCTCAACTAAAGCCCAAGCTAGTTCTATTTCTCCAATTTGCGATTGCTGTAGTCCCACCAGCACATCTTCGAGTTTATGAGCTAAATATTGCAAACTAGTTAATGATGCCAAACCAGCACCGCCTTTAAGCGAGTGTGCAGCCCGCAATAGAGCAGTAAAGTCGGGATTGGCGCGGTCATGAAAGCCTGAGTTGAGCATCTGAAGGTACTCTGGAGCATCTTCATTTAAAAAACATTGGCGCGCTTCAGCGGTAATAGCAGCGAGAATTACAGGATCTAACTGGGAACTCATTTTTTATAAGATTTTTTCTATCTAAATAGTTAATAAATAGTTATTAATGCTATGAGGCAAGACAGTGCGCCAAATTAAATCGCCAAGTTGCTGCCATGGTTATGAACCTAGTCTTAAAGCTTAAATTGCGAAATTGAAGACTGGAGGTTTTCCGCCTCAGATACTAAAGTTCGCAGAGACTGCACCACGTTTTGCGCTTCAGTAGAGTTAGTTCTTGCCAAAGTAGCAATGCCGCTAATTTTCTGGTTAACTTCTTGAGAGGTGTTAGTTTGGTCAATAGTACTAGTAGAAATATACTTAAGATACTCATCAATTTGTTTACTGGTTTGTGCCAAACTTCGCAGATTCAGTTTAGTCATACGAACTAGCTCACTGCCGTTAACTACTTCTGAAGTACTGGTTTCCATTCCTTGCAGCACCGAAGTTGTATCCTGCTGAATTGTATCGACTAACTCTTGAATGTCTTTAGTTGCTTCGGTGATTCGATCCGCCAAACGACGTACCTCTTCGGCAACAATTCTAAATCCTTCACCATGTTCTCCTGCCCGTGCTGCCTCAACCGAAGCGTTGAAGGCGAGTAAGTTGGTTTTTTCCGAAATACCCGAAATAATCTCGACAATTTGGGCGATTTCTTGGGAAGATTCGGCTAGCTGCTTTACTTTTTTTGAGGTGTTGGCAACAGTATCGCGAATTTTTTCAATACTATTTACCGTAGCATCCATAGCTAAATCTCCTTCCCTAGCTTGAATCGAACCGTTACGAGCGATTTTAGCTGCTTCTTGAGCATAGTTGGCTACGGTTTCGACGGACTGATTAATTTCATCAATACTGCTAAGAGCCTGGTTAATTTCTGCTGTTTGACTGATAGCCGATTCCGAAAGCTGACGTACCGAGTCCTCCCCTGCCAAAGATAACTGACCTACTTCGGCAGAAACCGCCTGTACCTCTTGTAGTAGTCCTCGCAGTTTACCCATAGTTGCATTAAAAGCATCGGCGATCGACCCTACTGCACCATCGGTCATTTGGGCTCTGACGGTCAAGTCTCCTTTTTGCGCGCCTTCTACGTCCAACAGCAAACTCATTACTCCTTGCTGAAGCAGCTCTTTTTCTCGACGCTGCTGTTTTGTCTCTGCTTCTTGGGTATATAGCAAGCCTTCGATTTGTCCTGCCATTTTATTAATATTGCGACCTAAATCTGCTAGCTCATCCTTTCCTGAGATCGATACGCGGGTTTTTAAATCTCCTTGACCCAATTTTTCGATTGCATCTCCTACCTGCATAATTGGTCGAACTAACCGATTAGCCGATAGATAACCAATCCCTGCGGTCACAACAGTTACTGCTGTTGCAGATAAAGCTAAAGTCCAAGCTAAATTTTGTGCCGTATCTATATTCTCGTTTTCAAAAGTTGTCTGCGTAGTTAATTGATTGACTAATGAGTATGCTGTAGCACCAACAAAAATTGTCGGAAATATGCTGAGCGCGATTATGAGAAACGGAACTTTGAATTTTAAACTAAAACTGTGCCACGATCTTGTTTGAGAATTAGACAAACTTACCTGAGACTGTTGAACGCTCGAAGACGATAACTCCTGCAAACTAGCTAAAGCCTGTTGAGCCACATCAGCGTAGTTACCACCACGATCTAACTCTAAAATTTCTTGATATAAAGCGATCGCCGCTTCTGCTTCTCCCGCATTTTCTAAGGCGTTTGCCTCAACGATCTTACTGACAAGATCATTAGTGTGATCGGACATAGACTTGGATTCCTAGTAATTCAATATATACAATTTAATTTAGGCTGATACCAGAATTGATTCTTGATGTAGCCGATTCAGTAAGGCAGCAGAATCAATGACATAAGTAGTTTGCAATTCGGTTTTGACAAGGGCACAACAGCACTCACGCAGCATTGGAGAAACGTTATCTCGATCTGTTAGGGGCTTCAGACAAGATGGCTCAACCGCCAAAATTCCCTTCAATTGTTGGGTTACTATGGCTACTTTCTTTTGATTATCTGACTGCTGATTTTTGAGAATTACCGCCGTGAGTTTTTGTGGTTGCCTGTTGTTCTTAATGTTTAAATTAAAAAAGCGATCGCTATCTAAGATCCACAGCAAAGAACCTTTAAAATTAACTACTCCATACCAAAAGTTAGCTACCCCTGGCACAGTACAAATATTTTTAACTTCAAATTGGGCTACTGTTCCCATATCTGCCAAAGAAAGCCCTACGTCAACCTCGGTTGATAATGCAATGGTAAAGTATTCTTGATTCATAAGATTAGAGCAAAACTTAATCTAGCTGACAAACTGAGTCACCTTATCTACCAAGTTTTGAGGAACATAAGGCTTAGTGATATACTCATTTCCTCCCTGGCGAATTGCCCAAAAGCGATCGAATTCTTCGGCCTTGGAACTACAGAAAAGAATCGGAATATTCTGCCAGTCGGAATGTTCTCTAATTTTGCGACATAAATCTAATCCGCTTTCTCCTGGCATGACAATGTCCAATAAGATCAAGTTGGGCGCAGGATGGTTATTAAGCCATTTCCAAGCTGATTCGGCATCTTCGGCAACCGCAACATCAAACCCAGCATGAGTTAATAAAGCTGAACTCATCTGTCTTTCTGCATGGGTGTCTTCAACAATAAGTACAGTTTTCATAATAATTAATTACTTTTTCCAATTATCTTCAAAACAAATAATTTGGCTATCACTATAATTCCCCAAAATTCGCTTAAACTACCATTACAGCAATACTTGTTGCTTAATTAACAGTTGCCGCCGATTTTTCTAATGCTTTGGTCAGGGTAATTAACTTATTAGGGTCACAAGGTTTAGTTAGATAGTCTGTCGCGCCAACTATTTTGGCTCTAACTCGGTCGATCATGCCATCTCTTCCTGTAAGCATCACAATCGGAATTTCTTTGAATTTTTGTGATTTTCTTAATAGACTACAGAGATCGTAGCCGTTGAGATTAGGCATATTGATGTCCAGAAAAATCACCGCCGGTTGATGTTGCGATAGTTTTTTTAAGGCTAGAGTGGGATCTAAAATACTCAAGACTCTATAGCCACCTGCTTCTAACGTCATTCTTAGCTGTTTTTGAACTGTTTTGCTATCATCAACACAGACGATTAAAGCTGATGAATTATCACTCTTAGACTCAGATGATTGAAGCAAATCAGACTTTGTTTGGCTAGAAGTTAAATTACTTTTTTTAGTCTGACTTTTCTGCTGGAGTTCTTCTAGAGTCAGTTCTTTGAAAGGGAAGAGGTCAATTAAACCTTCAGCTATAGATTGTTTGAGATATTTTGCCAAAAAATAGGTATCAGCGTTAGCTTTAGTCGCTATTTGGTACAGGCAACTTTTGGCAACAAATAAGCTAACAAAGGATGAAAGTTTATGTGTTTTGGCGATCGGCTCTAGTTCTGGATTAGCGTACTTGGGTTGCCAAATTTTATAAAACTTGAGCGCATTTTTCTGCTCTAAATATAAACGACAAAAGCAAGAAGGAAGATAAGATCTAATTTGTTGCCAAGCCTTAATTTGCTCTTCTAATTTAGCGACCAACTGTTCTAAGCTAAAGCTAATTATTGATTTTTTAATTCGTCTGGCGGGGATTAAATTAATTTTAGTTTGTTCGATACTTAAAACATTGCCTAATGCTTCTCTGGTAAATCGAAACAAATGTTTTTTAATCTCTAGATTAGATAACTGTTTGTTAGCCAAAGCTTGACATAGCTGGACATATTCTGAGGTTTCTTTTTTGTCTAGCTGAGGACACTGCGAACCCAAGTTAAATTTCTGCCAGAGGTAGTTTAAGCGTACCTGTTGACCTATGGAACTATTAATATACTGTATTTTTCCTTCCAGCAAGTAAACATTCCAACTAACAGAAGCATCTTGCGGTTCTTCAATTTCAATACAGCCAGACCAAGCTTCGTTAGATTTTACTTTAAGAACCTGTAAGGGATTCTGAAAATTATTGTTCATGATGTTGCTGAAATTTCCTGGAGAAATAAGCCAAAAATAGGGCGAAGTTTATTCCACGAGTAAAAATACGGCGATCTTCCTTTCTCGCGTCAAAAAAAACTTCATCAGAAAGTAGAATACAACTGACTCAAAATAAGCATATTTGTCGTACTGTTTTTATTGTTCCCAAAAACTTTACTGAAATTCAGGTTCTGATTATTTATATTTCAGATAAGAGATAGATAATTATGGGTTTAATCATTGCTGGCGATCGCTCTGGAGTAGGCAAAACAACCGTTACCCTAGCCATACTGGCTTATCTGACAGCACAAAGCGATCGCGTACAGTCATTCAAAGTGGGGCCAGATTACATCGATCCCATGTTTCATCGTGCTGTAACAGGTTTACCCTGTCGCAACTTAGATCCTGTACTAACTTCCCCAAGCTATGTCCAAGAGTGTTTTAATCGTCACGCACAAGGTGCTGACTGGGTAGTAATCGAAGGTGTAATGGGATTATTTGACGGTATTAGCAACCCCAATAAATCAGAATCTTTAAATGACTATGGCAGCACTGCTCATATTGCCAGAATATTAGATTTACCCGTAGTGTTAGTTTTAGACTGTTCTAGCTTATCGACTTCGATCGCTGCGATCGCCTATGGTTATACCAACATAGATCCTCAAGTAAATATTGCCGGGGTAATTTTAAATAAGGTGGCAAGCGATCGTCATTTAGAGCTATTAGAAACGGCATTAGCTAGTATTAAAATGCCAATTGTAGGAGTTTTAAGACGCGACGCGGCAGTAACTATCCCAGATCGCCATTTAGGTTTAGTTCCCTTCGCCGAACTTCCTAGTATTAGTGGTATTTTTGCCCAATTAGCCGATTTAGCTAAAACATCATTTAATTGGGATAAACTTGGTTCTCTTCTGGGTCAATCATCACCCAGTCACTTACTCACCCAGTCACTTACTCACCAATCAAAATCGCAGTAGCTCAAGATCGAGCCTTTAATTTTTATTACCAAGACAATCTAGATATCTTGACTGAACTAGGTGCAGAACTTATATTTTGGAGTCCGCTTCAAGATCACAATCTCCCCGATGAGATCCAAGGACTATACTTTGGTGGTGGTTTTCCCGAAGTATTTGCTCAACAGTTAGCTGACAACAAAAACGTTTTAAAACAGCTTAAACAGATTATTCAAGCTGGCATTCCTACTTATGCTGAATGTGGTGGCTTAATGTATCTCTGCAAACAGCTAATAGATTTTAAGCAACAAAGTTGGTCGATGGTAGGAGTTATTCCCAGCAATGTGACTATGCAAGCAAAATTAACTTTAGGCTATCGACAAGCGATCGCGCTACAGGATAGTTCTTTAATTTCAGCACAACAAATAGTTCAAGGACACGAGTTTCATCGCTCTAAATTAATCACACATCCAGAACATCCTCAATGGCAGCTACAGGGCTTTCATCAGTCTAGTCCTCAATTAACAGAAGGCTGGAATATCAATCGACTACACGCTTCCTATCTCCATATCCACTGGGGGGGCGCAAAATATCTGGCTCAAAGATTTATTCAAAGTTGCCGAAATTTTCCAATTTAGTTATATTGATTGGAGATACATAGTTATCAAATTAGCCATTTAGGGATACAGGAGGTGATGCCCATGACAGAATATAGTAGTAACATGGGTCTCCTAGTTGATGATAGCCAGCTGTGTGCTGGGGCTGTTCTTTAAGCAGTCGCATCTTGAACTTCTTCGGAAGTAACTAGGTAGACATTGTTGGAGTTCCTTCCAGCAGTTAGGTTTCGACTAAGAGACCCTCTAGACCGCCCTCATGAGTAATAACCATTGCAGCTTTGCTGTTTACCGTTATGGACTTGTGGGGGCGGATAGTTTTTGAGCAAATATATATTTCTGGTTTATTTCGGCAATCTCTACAGGAAATAAAGCTGAGAATTATAAACTATTAACAAATTGCTCGCTCGAGCAGTCAATAAGCAAGCAAAATAAATAATACCGATTACTTTTGCGTCCTATGAAAATTGCGAAAAACGTTACCGAACTGGTAGGCAGAACTCCTTTAGTACAGCTCAATCGTATTCCCCAAGCAGAAGGATGTATGGCAAAAATAATAGTAAAATTAGAAGGAATGAATCCTGCTGCCTCTGTTAAAGACCGCATTGGGGTAAATATGATTAACGCAGCCGAAGCCGAAGGGACAATTACCCCTGGTAAAACAATTTTAGTTGAACCAACATCAGGTAATACAGGAATTGCGCTGGCAATGGCAGCAGCAGCCAAAGGTTACAAGCTGATTTTAACTATGCCCGAAACCATGAATAAAGAACGACGGCTGATGTTAAAAGCTTATGGCGCACAGTTAGAACTGACTCCTGGCAGCGAGGGAATGGCAGGATGTATCAGGAAGGCACAGGAAATTAGCGAAAATGTACCCGATGCCTATATGTTACAGCAGTTTAATAACCCTGCTAATCCAGAAATTCATAAAAGCACTACCGCTGAAGAAGTTTGGGCAGATACTGATGGCAAGGTAGACATAATTGTGGCGGGAGTTGGTACAGGAGGCACAATTACAGGTTTAGCAGAAGTCCTCAAAAGATACAAGCCAGAATTAAAAGCGATCGCGGTTGAACCAATCGGCAGCCCGATCTTGTCAGGAGGACAACCAGGTTCTCATAAAATTCTGGGAATTGGTGCAGGCTTTGTCCCAGAAGTATTAAAAATAGATCTAATTGATGAAGTGATTACTGTTACCGATGATGAGGCGATCGATTTTGGTCGTCGCTTAGCCCGAGAAGAAGGCTTGTTATCAGGTATTTCGACTGGTGCAGCTCTTGCAGCAGCAGTCAAGGTGGCACAAAAACCAGAGAATAAAGATAAGCTAATTGTGATGATTCAGCCCAGCTTTGGTGAACGTTATCTTAGTACACCATTGTTTGCCGATCTCGAACAGCCTGTCTTTAATTAAGCTAAAAGCTATCAGCTATTAGTTTTGCTCACCCACTTTATCATAATTAGTCCTCTAGCAAATTAAACTAAAAATGATCCAAAGCCGTGAATCATTATCAAGTTCTTCAAGTTAATCTAAAAGCCACTCAACAAGAGATTAAACAGTCATACCGACGTTTGGCAAAGCAATTTCATCCAGACAGCCAAAACGAAGTTCAAAACTCTGACAAGATTATTGCCATAAATGCTGCTTATGAAGTTTTGGGCAACAGCAACAGCAGACGCTTATATGACCGACAACAACAGCTTGGTCAAGCCAGTGATAGTGATTTCTTGATCAGACGACAGGCAAGAAATGCTGCTGCTCATAGACAATATCAACAGCAACGCGCTTATACTACACCAGAAGTAAGTTATCAACAGTGGTTACAAGAGGTTTATTTTCCGATTCATCGTCTAACAAACGAAATTCTCGATCCCTTAGAAATAGAGATAGACCGTTTGTCTGCCGATCCATTTGATGATAGTTTAATGGAAAATTTTGAAGCGTATTTAGATAGCTGCGAAGATTATTGGCAACAGGCGCAACAGAAGCTAACATCTCAACCAAATCCTGCTCAATTAGCAGGAGTTGCAGCTAATTTGTACTATTGTCTCAATCATATCGGTGATGGTATCAAGGAATTAAAGTGGTTTACCTTAAACTACAACGATCGCTATCTCCATACGGGACAAGAGATATTTAGAATTGCCGAACAGCTACACGATCAAGCTCAAGAAAGAGCAATGTCTTTTTTATAATCAGTCAAGATAGTCCCCAATCTCCAATCTGTCGATCCCCACGAAATAGTTTATCCTGATAGAAGAAACGATTTACTTAACTTTACATTTTAAAATATCAGTCCAATATATGGAATGTACTATTCATCGTCGCGCCCAGTTTTCTGCGAGTCATCGCTACTGGTTGCCAGAATTAGACGACGCAGAAAACAAACGCCTTTTTGGTGCTTGTAGTCGTTTTCCAGGACACGGACATAATTATTTGCTGTATGTATCCTTGGCTGGTGATTTGGATCAATATGGCATGGTAGAAAATCTATCTGTAGTCAAACAAGTAATTAAACGAGAAGTTACCAGCCAGCTAAACTATTCTTATCTCAACGATACTTGGTCAGAATTTCAGTCAACTTTACCCACCACTGAAAATATTTCTAGAGTAATTTGGCAAAGACTTGCGCCTCATCTACCTTTAGTTAACGTTAGATTATTTGAACATCCCGAACTTTGGACGGATTATAAAGGAAATAATATGGAAGCTAATTTAACAGTCAAAACTCATTTTAGTGCAGCACATCGTTTAGCGATTTCTAGCCTCAGCTTTGAAGAAAACCAAGAGATTTATGGCAAGTGCGCTCGTCCTAATGGTCATGGACACAATTATCATTTAGAAGTTACCGTAGCCGGAGAGATAGATTCTCGCACAGGAATGCTGGTTGATTTGGGCGCACTGCAAAATGCGATCGATGAATACGTTGTTGAACCTTTCGACCATACCTTTTTAAATAAAGATATTCCTTATTTTGCTGAGGTTGTACCTACAGCGGAGAATATTGCGGTTCGGATTGCCGATTTATTGCGATCGCCCATCCAAGAATTAGGTGTAGAGCTTGATAAAGTTAAGCTAATCGAAAGCCCTAATAACTCCTGTGAAATTAATTGCCGTTCTGCTAAAACAACTACCAAAGCAGGAAATCATCAGCCTGCCATGGTTTCCTCATAATACACCGACAAATTAAATCTTCTGGCTGATTTTATCAAAAATTAATCGGGATATCTTATTTTATAGAGGAGAGGATATCCCTTTTTGCTTGAAATATAATTACTTACCTTTGCCGAATTATGACTACTATCAACATAAAGCGAAAATTAAGATTAACGTAGCAGTTTTGCTTAATTAATGTTGGATAATACTCGTAATCTGTTGAAAACTAGAAATATATCCCATTAAAGCGCATAATCTACCATAGGCTGACGACTATACTGTAAAAGCATACTTAAGACTATTAATAGTTACTTGAGTAATCTAATCAACATCAAAAGTGTTTGGTAATATGAGCAAAAGTATAGTCGTTAATAGCGAATCAGAGCAATAGCAGACTAATAATCATTTAAACAATAGGAGAGCCAAAAACATGGAATCTAATACTCCAGAAGTCATTGAAACCCAAGAAACCACAAGTTTTGATAGTGAATCCGCAGGGGCGATCGCCTCTACTCCACCCAAATCACCACCGACAGACAGCGCGGTTCAAGAATATTTGAATACGGGTTCAAGATTTTTAAGTCAAATTTTTGACTATCTCAAAGAGTTTGTCGACAATAATCAAAAATCGCTAGTCAACTTACTGCTAATTTTTCTAGGGATTATTGCAGTTAAGGTAACTTTAGCTATTATCTCAGCGATCAATGATATTCCGCTACTGGCGCCTACTTTTGAGTTAGTAGGTTTGGGCTATACTGGCTGGTTTGTTTATCGCTATTTGTTAACTAAATCTTCTCGTCAAGAATTAGTTCAAGAGTTTGAATCTCTTAAAACTCAGGTTGTGGGTCAAGATTCATCAAAGCTTTAATAGCTTAAATTTTAATTTATAATCGGCGTCCCCAGGAAACTGTTCTGGGGCTTTTTATTTATCCAATAGTCTTAGCTGGTGATTAATTCTACTGTGAACCGTCTGCAATTCTCGAAGGTTGGTTATTTCGGCAGAATCAAAACAAGCCTGAATTCTCCTGAGTGTCTTCTCTAGCTGCTTGGCTAATTGTAAAGCCTGTTCGCTAACCTTATCCATCTGTTGTTGCTCATAAATTTGCAAAGTCCGATTACGTAGAATTTGGATTCTTACTGTTTCTTCCTCTTGAAGCATAAACTCCAAACGAAGTAAGATTCGTTCCTGCTCATAAAATCTTTCTAAGATTACTTTTTTAGGATAGGCAGCTGTAATTTCAGAAAGTCTTGCCATCTTTTTGATTTCGTCAATCAAACAACAGAAGATTGGCAAGGGAATTAACTCGATCTGAGATTGAGACAATTCCTGTTTGTGGGCAATAATGCTACCGCGATCGCTATAGCGAGTTAAGCTAAGATATTCAGTTTGATATTTGAAAGCCTGTTCTAGCAATTTTTGCCACGATAGTTGAGGCATTAAAGTAGGTAAGTAGTTTTCAGATGCTGCGGCTTTTTGAGCCTGATTACCTAAAGTTTCGGCGATTAAATTCGCTATTGGTGCCTCGCCACAGGCAATTTCTGGATCTTCTTGAGATGTTCCTTGAGCTAATAGTTCAGCAGGATTTGCGCCAATGATCGTCGGTTTGTCATCAGAATTACGAGATGCTTTGTGATTGAGAAACTCTGGCGGAATCTCAAAGAGTATTGCTGTTGAATCTGCCTTAGACTTAGAAGCTTTTTGCACAGAATGTGGAGTTAAATCTAAATCTTTGAGAAAGTCTAAGTCTGGAGGTAAATCTGGCAATCCTTGAGAAATCTTAGGCTGAGATGAAGCAAATTCTTCTGGCTGAGAAATAATTGTGGGATCTGAATCGATAGATCTGCTTCTTGGCAAGTTATTTGAATTGACATTACTAGTATTGAAGTCAGTGTCAATCAAAGTTTTGTTTTGATCTGGCTCGGATTTTTGAGGCTGGAGCGAACTTTGAGGATAAATAGATAGTATTATCTGATGAGTTTGAAGATCGATTAATTGAATTTCTAAATTGTATCGAAAGACGTTGGCAATTGAATTGACAAACTTTAATGATTCTTGATTATCGGGATTTAACATACCCAAAACTAAATCCTTGCCGACTAGCTTTAGTGGCAGAACTTGGTAGTACCGACAAGAATCCACGGGAAAAATTTGCTCAATCAGCTGAAAAATTTCTTGATTATTAGCAAGACAATCGGCAAGTGTCGCTGTTTTGAAGTTACCAGAATTAGAACTATTATTCATTTGAGACATCGTGCCTAGCTTAAGAATTTGTTGAGTAATAATATAGATAATCTAGTAGTTGCCGAGCTGACTCTGATTTTGAGCTGCTGTTGATTGATAATTAAAATTCATTAGTTACTCCATCGCCTCGACAATGCCTTTAATTTTAAGTTACCCAAATAAGTCAATAAGATTAGCAAAATTCTGGAGGAATTATTCTGGTTTATTTTCCCGTAGCTAGTAATAGCTATTTATATTTACTATACTTTTGCTCTTTTGTTTCCCATCGTCTCATCGGCGATCGCTTATAGATCTCCTTGGTCCTCAATTTGTTTTAAAATAATCCCTCTAAAGACAGTTAATAAATATTGAGACAAATGACAAATAAATCGCCGATTCCAGTGGTAGTTAATGGTGCTTTGGGTCAAATGGGTAGGGAGGTAATCAAAGCCGTATCTCAAGCAGAAGACATGATGTTAGTTGGCGCGGTAGATCTTAATCCTGAATATATGGGTCAAGATATTGGCGAAATTATTGGTATTGGTGCGCTAGAAGTTCCTGTGCTGAATGATTTACAGAGTGTTTTGGTGTTGGCAACTCAAGAAAAGGTGCAGGGCGTGATGGTAGATTTTACTCATCCTGACAGCGTGTATGAAAACACTCGTAGCGCGATCGCCTATGGAGTTCGTCCAGTAGTGGGTACGACAGGGTTAACCGATGAGCAGCTTCGAGATTTGAGTGATTTTGCTGAAAAAGCTAGTACAGGGACTCTAATTATTCCTAACTTTTCAATTGGCATGGTATTACTCCAGCAGGCAGCGATCGCCGCTACTAAATATTTTGACCACGTAGAAATTATCGAGCTACATCACGATCGCAAAGCTGATGCTCCTAGTGGCACAGCGATAAAAACGGCTCAAATGTTGGCAGAAATGGGTAAATCGTTCAATCGGGCCAAAGTTGTCGCCAAAGAGACTATAACTGGAGCGAGAGGCGGTATGGCAAACAGTAATATTCCCATTCACAGCATTCGCTTACCAGGTTTGATTGCCCATCAAGAGGTGTTATTTGGCGCATCTGGTCAACTCTATACCCTGCGTCATGACACAAGCGATCGCTCTTGCTATATGCCTGGCGTACTGCTTTCAATTCGTAAAGTGACCGAACTAACTTCCTTGGTTTATGGTTTAGAAAAAATAGTTTAGCTATGATGTCGTTGCTGAGTATTTGACGATTAAGACGATCTAGAGTCAGCTTTAGGGAGTTTTGAATCTAGTTTTTAACCTTTTAGATTCGATTAATAATTTTTCATGCTTAAGCCTTTAACCAGGGAAAAAATGGAGCAGTTAATTCCTTTAATTGCTACAGGAAAACAATATAACTACTATTGGGGTAAGTGGTCTGATGTCTTAAATCGACTCTTAATTTCCGTAGTCGGAGTAGTTGTAGTTGTAATTTTGGATGTATTGCTTGGCGATCAAGGAGAAGCTTTAATTCTGCTTGTGGGTGGAATTGCCTCTCTCTACTGGTTGTGGTGTCCCGTTTATCAGGCAAGTCGGCGCAATGCTGCTAATCGTCGTTTCAAGTATGCAGGCTTTTGGCGGGGCAGAGTGCTAGAGGTGTTTCTCACCGAAGAATTAATCGGTGAGGAGGAAACAGTTAATCAACGTGGGGAACTTGTTATTGTTGAAAATCGCGAACGCTGGATTAATCTGATACTGGGGGATGAAACTGGTTTTGAGCTGCAAGTCCAAGCCCCTTTACAACGAATTTATAAAGGAATTAAGCCGGGACAGACTGCGGAATTGTTAGTGTTATCAAATAACTTAGATCTGAGTCAGATTAATAAGATTTCTGATGCCTACATTCCTCAACAAAATATCTGGGTAGGACAATATCCCTATATTCAAAGAGATGTCTTTATTGAGGTAAGTCGCCAACTAGGAGGAATAACTCCTCAAAGAGTAAGTCGCAATCGTAACCGCAATATAAAACGTCGCGATCGCTAAAGGAGGCAACAGGCAAACTATTTTCCCCATTCCCCATTTCCCATTCCCTAGAAGGGCGGTGTAACCTTGACTTCTGTTTTTGCTGTACCTATTGCTCCTTTGGCTTACCTATAATCCATCTTGGCGATATGCTTGCCAGGTTAACCTAATCAAACCATTAAAAATTGCCGCAGCTACGTTAGAACCACCTTTTGAGCTATTGACACAAACATGAGGAATATTAGAGTTTAGCAGTCTTTGTTTGACGGTTGATTCGATAAATATTGGGGGAGTGGCGATCGCTAAACTCGGTTCAATAATTTTATTTTGGAGTAAGTCTACCATCGTAGACATGGCAGCTTCATCTTGACCAATAATAAAAATGCTAGTTGGATGTTTAGCACCTAAGATCTCTAGTCCGCTAGATGCTCTAGTTGCTTTGTTGATAACTTCGGTGCTAGTAGTAGCGCAACAATAAACAGGATTGCCAAAAGTCTGCTGTAGTTTAGGAACAATGCTGACTTGAATCTCGGGTACATCTACTATGATGGGTGTAACTGCTGTTAGCGCTGCTGCACCTTTTGCCAACGCACCATCGGAAAATTTAAGCAGAGATTCATACTCTAAATCTGCTGTATGGTAGATAACCTGACGAATTATTTCGTATTGGGCAGGAGAAATATTTGCTTTGATCTCCTGAATTTGACGATCAATTATTGCCAAAGAAGAAGCCTCTGTAAAATTTAAATTCATCTGTTTTATTTATGATTAATCGATACTTTTGTTGAGAAAGTATTTTAAAGTTAGCTCTATCAAACGCCTAATAAATCAAAGCTATTCCAGAAAACAGCTTAAGGCTGCGATTGGTATAGTTATAGTTCACATATAATTCACATTCAGCAACTCCACAGCTAAAAATTGTCTCAAACCGTGATTTTCTTTTCAAGAAAAAGCTTAATTTAATCAACGAAGAATTAATTATCGTACATTTTAGGCTAATATAGCCGTACAAAATTAGATTAGGACACAAAACGGACATAACGAGCTTTTGAGGTTTCCTCAAAAGACGTGTCCTCAACTATTGGCTCGTAAGTAGAGGTTGCGACCCCGCGTCTATCACGGATGCCGCGAAGGACGCGAAGCTAATCCTTTAGGGCTAGTCCGTGCATGATAAGCTTCGAGACCGAAGGGAATCATGCACGGGCATATCCTTTAGGGCATATCGACGAAAGGCGTTTACCCTCAAAGCTATAAGGGCAAGCATCGCATAGTTTGATGCAAGGGCAGGAGTGCGGTTTAACCGTGAAAGCGCACCTCCCGAAGGGTAAGTACTAATCAAATAAAATTGTCCTAACTTTTATACGTAGTGCTATAAAACGATTAAAGGAGGTTAATGATCGTTAACCAACAAATCGACAGCAAATCAATAAGGTTAAAAATCTGTTAAACATCAATTTTGAAATGCTTTTGCTCTAACTAATTGCCACCAGCAAAACCAGCCAGAGATTAAAAATAAACAACCAGCTACAATTAATCCTGTAAATAGATCGTAGCCAGAGGCAATCGCACCAATCATCGGTGCAACCACAGCAAAACCAAGGCCAAATATTAAACTATTGATGGAAAGAATAGTAGCTCTAACCGATGAAGATATTTGTTGATTGATTGCGTTGAGAATCAAGGGTGAAGATAAACCCCGCACTAGATAAAGACTCATAATAAAAACCATGCCCCAAACCTGGTTGATACTGCCCAGGCAAATATAAGAAATTCCTAAGATTAGTATCAATAGAAAAGTAGCTTTTTTAATACCAAAAATACGCTCTACGCGATGTGCATTTACCGAAGCCACGCTCATACCTAGATGAAAGATTGCCCAAGCCCAACCAAAAGCCTGAATCGGAATATTTAATTGCTTTAAGTAATCTTGTGATAACCAGACAATTAGAAAGCTAGCACTAGAAAAAGTACCGCTTAATAATATCAACCATCTGAGTTTCGGACGATTAAAAACATTAATAATTATGGTTTGTAGCTGTTTTAGCTTCTGAGTTTGGGCAATGGCTTGATGATCTTTTGGCTCAACTAAGGTTAATGCCAAACAAAAATAAATGACTAAACAAACCGTTTGTAAATAAAAAGGATAGACTAAATTAATTGAAGCGATCGCCGCACCGATGATGCCACAAACCGCCTCACTAATTCCAGCGATCGCGACTAATCTTCCTTCCCAAACCTGATAATATTTTTCTCTGCCTAACTGTAATAAAGTATCGTAACCGATCGCCGTATTTGCTCCAGAAATCAAACTTGCTGCCACTCCCGCTAAGACTTCGGCGAGCGCAAATTGATTAAAAGAAGTACCGACACAATAAATTAACCAGCTAACAATCCAAACCCCACTACCAATAACTAGACAGGCTTTTCTCCCCCACAGATCGGCGAGGTATCCTGACGGCACTTCTAGCACCAAAACTGACAGAGATAAAATAGTTTTAAGTAGGACAATTTGCTCTATATCAAGCCCGTAACTTTCATAAAATAAAACAATAGTCGGAATCGGAAACCAAGCAAAAGCTAATCCTCGGAGAATGTATAGCTTGATTAGATTTGAGGCGAGGGATTTTTCCAAGTAATAATTAAAGTAATTAAAGCAGCTGGTTAGTGACTATGGTGCGAGAAAGTAAATTCTTGATTGTCAGATTGCATTTGGTATTTAATTTGTAGCCCGGGAATATTTAATTGCTCGATCAGCTTTTCGACAATTGATTTATCTGTAATTAGCTGCACATATATCTTATTATTCTGCATCGTGATGGGATAATGATGGTTACCCAGAACATGACCTAAGTAGACTAATTCAGCAGTAGAAACACTTAAATCTATAGCAGATAAATCTAATACTAACAACTCTTGTTCTTGCATGTAAATTAATAAGAGTTTACCCGAATTAGTTTTAAAAATGTCTCCCGATCGCAAAGCGAGATCGCGACTTTTAATTATTCCTACCGCCACTCCAGAATCAGTATGAGCATGAATTCTACCTTTATGGCGATCGCTTTCTAGTAGGGTTACTGCTAAACAAGTTTCGATGGTAATTAATTCAGCTAAATCTGAATTATCTTGAATATTTCCGATATATGTTTGAGCTACTTCTGTCATATTTATTATTTAGCAATGTAAGGCAGAGGCGATTGATTAGTTATGGTTCGGATACAATTAAGCGCATAGGTAAAATATTTTTTTAATTCTCTAGTTTTATTGCTTAAAGCGCGAATCAAAATACCGTTGTTTGTGGGTAAAATCGTTGTCGCTACTGCGATATTTTGCTGGTTAATTAATTTTAGATCTTTTAGATGTGTCGTTAATAACTGTAAATCAATATTTGGTAATATGGCGATCGCATTTCCCATAATAGGTAAGGAGGCAAAAATTTGATTATCTTTAAATTTATTTTGCTTACCTGCTAAACGCATCACATCGGTAAACAATAATTTTTCTTGTAAATCTGTAACTCTCAAGCGATTAAAGTAATAGTTAAAATTATAATATTCTCCCTTAGCCAATCTACCAGTCAAGATAATTTCACTTAAGAAAAGCCTTGCTGTCGGGTGAAGCCTAATTACTGTTTCCTGCTCTAAAACTGCATCCGTATAGAGGATAATTGGCTCGGGGACTAATTCTAAACTGGCACCAGCATCAACAGTAATTTGATAATTAACCCTTGCTTTGCTATTAATTTCTGGCATAGGATGTACTTTAGTTGCCGCCTGATCCGTAAGATACAAACTAGTGTTAGATCCAAGCTGCAAAGATAAATCTAATCGATCCCCAGCAAGTAACCCAGGGGAAATATTAATTAAGTAATGATAGGCTCGATTAGAGTTCGCTCCTTCTAAGCGAAAGATTGAAGACAAGCGCAAGGGATAGGTAGTGTATTGATGCTGACAAACTGTTTGAAAGCGATCGCACCGCAGCGACAACTCAAGATTATGTTGATATTTAATACTCTCCATTCTTTACCGCTAGCTTGAAGGCAGACAACGATTCGCCTCTACGTAAAATAAAACCGTTTCCAAAATAAAACTTTTAACTTGTTCTAAACCTTCTTTGGTCTTACAGTTAGTATAGGCAATGGGTTTTTCTTTGCGGTGTTGTGGTGCTTGCTGACGAATCAAATCCAAATTTGCCCCAACATAAGGAGCAAGATCGATTTTATTAATCACAACTAAATCTGCTTGAACAAAACCTGGGCCGTTTTTGCGCGGAATATCATCTCCCGCACCTACATCAATAACAAAGATATAGGAATCAACCAAATCATAGCTAAAGGTAGAAGCCAAATTATCTCCGCCACTTTCGATAAAAATTAAGTCCAGCTGAGGATAAAGTAACTCTAAATCTTTTACCGCTAACAAATTCATCGTCGGATCTTCTCGAATAGCCGTATGAGGACAGCTACCAGTTTCTACTCCAATAATTCTCTCGGGCGAGAGAAATCCTTTGCTTTTCAAACGATCTGCATCTTCAGTAGTTAATAAATCGTTAGTAATTACTGCAACTTCAATACCCTGCTGAGTTAGCATCGGGATTAAGCACTCTAGTAGCGCAGTTTTCCCGCTACCTACAGGGCCTCCTATTCCTAATCTGGCGACATTTTTCATTGAATTTTAAAACGACGATCGTCCCATCATACTTGCCCTTCGACAAGACCATTAAAACCGTAAATTTCTCTGCTTCCGGCGATCGCCACTAAGGTGACTGTCTTCTCGTCTCCTGGCTCAAATCTAACGGCTGTACCTGCGGGAATATCTAGGCGCATCCCTATGGTAGCCTCACGGTTAAACTGTAGTGCCGAATTAACTTCAAAAAAATGAAAATGTGAACCGATCTGGATAGGGCGATCGCCTGTATTAGCGACTTCAACTTCTAGAGTTTCTCGACCAACATTTAATTCAATTGTCCCTGGTTGGGTAATTATCTCACCTGGAATCATAATTTGATTACTGATTACTGAATTGGGTTATGTACCGTGACTAGTTTTGTACCGTCAGGAAAAGTAGCCTCTACCTGTACTTCGTGAATCATTTCGGCAATACCTTCGATTACCTCATTTCGACTGAGTATTGTCGTTCCATAACTCATTAATTCGGCAACAGATCTTCCTTCTCTTGCACCCTCTAAAATAGCAGCAGAAATGTAGGCTACTGCTTCAGGATAATTTAACTTTAGACCTTTATTTTTACGCCGTTCAGCAAGTAATCCTACAGTGAAAATAGTTAACTTATCTCGTTCTTGGGGTGATAGCTGCATTTCTATTTTGTCGCATAATGAACAACTAGGAGTTTAGTTTTATATCCTACAGTTGCAGGCTGTCTCAAGCTCCAAAACCTAAGATTTTGATCATAAATGCTTTAGCTTTAACCTTCGCTTGCCCATACGCGCCTATAGCCCGTCTCATTCAATTATGTGACAGATACTTAACTTAATATTTCTTCCCGAATAACAAACAAATAATAAACATCTTGTCGAAGTCTACAAAACTTAAAGAGATATATAGAGCAATAATTATAGCCATATACATTGATGGCAATTATCTGTTTACTGTCGATAGAATATATAAAAATATAATTACAGCAGCTTTGACACAGCACCAAGCGTAATAACTTTCGCAAATATTGCCCTGGCTGCATCATTTTTTGCGATCGTCAATTAAAGTTATGAACGATGCCATTTACGCCAACGCCGAACTTGATTTTCCTTATTTTTATCCCAACCAGGACGCCGAATTATTAAAACAGTTTGGCTTTATTCCTGGCTTAAAAGAGTTTTTGCTCATCCGTCAGGTACACGCCTTAGAACATGCTACTGTCTGGATGTTAAGCGATACAATTAATTTGACTAAAAGAACCAAGTTATCGACTAGCTATTTATCCGCAGATAACGAAACTATCGGCGGACTGTCCACAGAAAAAGGATTCTATCTTTACGGAGAGATTGACCCGCTTAAACTAAGAAAAGCAGTTAATTTAGCTTTAACTCGTTTACAACAAGGAGAGTGGAATTTAGCACTCCATCCTCGCTGTGGCACAAATTCATCTGTAGCAGCAATACTTACCGCAGGAATGGCGATGACAGCGCATTTTACCCTACCGCGATCGCCCCTACACCAAATTATGGGCGTGGGATTAGCTGCTGTTGCTGCCAACTATCTTGCCCCCGATCTTGGCATCTACGTCCAGAAATACATTACTACGGCAATTCCTTTTAATCTTAAACTGCAAAAAATTACTAAAATAACTGATAAATCAGAAAACTTAGGCTATTTCGTCAGTCTAAACTGGATAACAAACAGTAATTAGCTGTTTAAATGCTGTTTGCTCAAATTCCTGCGTGTCCCAAAGCAATACCTGTAAAGAGCATTCCGAATACTAAAAACGGCTGTGCGCTGGCTTGATACTTCACATCGTTTTCCAAAGGATCGCGGAGAAAATACATATCCTGAAACACAATTTGAGGAAGAACTAACAGAAAAACAATAGTAGCGTAGAGATTCTCATGAATTGCTACTAAATAACCGCTGATTCCAATTTGGAAAACATCGATCGCAATAACACAAATCCAAGCAGCAGTAGTCACGCCAAACATTACAGGGAGGGATTTTAAACCCAAAGCGCGATCGCCTTCTACACTTTTAAAGTCGTTAACAATAGCAATTCCTAACCCAGCACAGCTATAGATTAAGGTTAAAATGGCGATCGTCCAGTTCAAGTCGCCAAACAAAGCATGACCAGTCCACCAAGGTAAGGCGATGTAACTAGAACCCAAAGCATAAGTACCCAACCAACCATTTTGCTTTAGTTTTAACGGCGGTGCAGAGTAAATATATGCTACAAAAGCACCCCCTAACGCAATACACAAAATAGTCGGGAAATCATGACCCACTGCTACGTCCAAAGTATAAGCCAATGCCAACCCTGCAATCAGCAAAACAAAAATCTGGATCTTGACCTGTGGTAGAGAAATTGCCCCAGAAGGTATCGGACGGTAGGGTTCGTTAATCGCGTCAATTTCGCGATCGTACAGTTCGTTGACGGTTTGAGTATAACCAGTCATTAAAGGGCCTGAAAGCAACATACAGGCTGCTGCTAGTAAGACATTTCCCAACGTCCAGGTATAGTTGCCTGAAGAAGCTGCACCACAAATTACACCCCAAATCAGCGGAATCCAGGTAATCGGCTTCATTAACTGCAATCGTATTTTCCAGAGAGAAGTTTCTCCCGATGCTGCACCCTTCATCCCCAGTAGTTGACGGGTTTTAGAATTGCCTGAGTTTTCTGGTTTATCTAAATTATCTGGATTAGTTGTGATATCAGACATGGTGATATTAAACGCTTGGTGTGAATCAGCTTAGTTAATCTTAAACGTTTTTTAGCTTTTAGCTCTTCTTACGAAGTTTGCGACGCGCAGCTAGTCCTTTAGGGCTCAACGGGTCACAGACCCGCAACGCAACTTCGCGCTTAGCTTTTAGCTAAAAATTACCCATAGACAAGAAGGGCGTTTAACTTATTACTCCTGCTTACCTATCCTACCGTTACTTCCAAGTAACCATTAGCAAATTTTGCACCTGTCACAGAATTACCACGCCAAGCAGGAGGCAGGGTAATATTGCGTCTTTGATCTCCAGCCTCAATGGTAATTTCAGGACCATATTGAGTCAGCTTGACATCTTTTTTGTCAAGTCCTGGGAGAAAAACTTTAATTTTGCGCTCTGATATGATGAATTCCGTTGCTTGAGGTATATCGACGCTCTCCACCATAGCAGGTAGTCCATCAACTAGAGGCTGCCAGTTGCTACCGTCGTATTGAGGCAAAGAAATAACTTTCAAAGGAGCAAATTCAGTCGTTATCGAGTCTATAGTCTCTGCTTGAGTGACTAAAACTCCAGCCACACCTAAATTAACTTGTTGGGCGCTGCCCCAGAGATACTTTGCTGTTGCTACTGCTGCGGGGTCTGGAGTAGTTACCAGATAGGCAATAACGTTTCCCTTGCTCAAGGCTGCTGTTCCTTCTTCTAGCATCTGAGTTGCAGGGTTATTAGTATTTCCTTGAATGTCGTTCGCTGTCCATGATGTATTTAGTACCGCACTGGTTATTGGCTGAACAAAAGGAGAAAGAGTTTTCACAATATCAGATTCGGCAAAGATGCCTCGGAAGCGACGGAAATACCAGCTTAATATTTCTGGCATTCCCAACATTCTAAGGGTGTCGATTCCCCCCGTACCATCATAGATAATTACGTCGTATCGATCGCTTTGATAATATTCGCGGATTTTATTGAGAGCTAATGCTCGATCCATTCCTGGCAAAATACCCAACTCTTGACCATATACCTTTTTAAGAATTGGCGATCGCAAGTATTGGGCTTCTAGTTGCTTAACCTGTTCCCAGCTATTTTCTAGTAAGACAGCAGAATTTAATTGCATGGCGGCAAAATTAGCGCTAATCTCTTGCGGTTCAGTAGTAGGAGTTGTTCCTAATGCCATACCAAAAGCAGGACTAGAATCCTGAGCGAGCAAGAGAACTTTTTTGCCTTCTTTAGCTAGCTTTTTAGCAGTTGCGATCGCGCTAATGGTGCGACCCGTACCGCCTTTACCCAAAAAGGTGACGATCGATGACATATTTAAAAATTTAATCGGTTATAGATTTAATTTATTATGACTAGTTTACGGGCTTAATTTCATCTTCAAAAAACCAAGTAGAGCGGCGATCGTCAAATTGAACAACTACGCCAACCCCACTGCCGTCAGTCATTTTATATTCTTTAATAATGCCTACTTTACCTAACGTTCCGGCAACGTTTCTATTTACTCGATCTCTAAGGCGATAAACTTTTACTTTTTGCCCGATTTCCATTGCTGTCAATTTATTCTGAATTATAATGAGCCATCTCACAGTTTAAAGCAAAATCTCCCTTCTTTAAAGCAAGGAAATAGTCGCTGATGCGACTTGCCTGAAAAGCGAGCTGCTGAACCTTAATTATCTAAGTCATAGCTTCTGGGCGATCGCCTTAGAGATATTGCCATCTACCAGTAATTGAGTTTATAGTTACTGTCTAAATCAATCAAAGCAACAAAACTCATGCTCATTTTTTTTGCTTTGATTGACTACAATACGTCCCATAGGTAAAACTCGTAAAATAATCACTATATGGTGACATCTATTCCCAAAAATCTGCGAAATCACCAATTATCCTGGTATCGCGAATTATTAATTGTTTTGATTAGGCGTAACCTAAAAAGAAGATATCGCGGCTCTTTTTTAGGTATCTACTGGTCTTTATTAAATCCTTTGGTAATGACGGCATTGTATACGGCAATTTTTGGTACTACTTTTGCCCAGTACTATAACAACTCCGCTCTTAATTACGTTTTAGCTGCCTTTACTGGTCTAATAGTAATCAATTTCTTTTCTGCTTCCACGGCTCAAGCACTTGCCAGCGTAGTAGAAAATGGCTCAATAGTTAATAAGATTCGCTTACCATTATTTGTTTTTCCCCTGTCTACTATTGGGGCTAACATTTTTCAATTACTAATGGGCGCTTTCCCTTTACTAGTTGTAATCACCCTAATTATTTCTAAAAGTCTGATTAATGTAGCTGCTTTACTGTTACCCATAACAGGTCTAATTTTGGTTTGCACGGGAATTGGCATGCTGATGAGTGCGCTCTATGTATTTTTCCGTGACTTATCCTATTTTTATGAGTTACTGACCTTTTTATTGTGGATTAGCTCACCAATTTTTTATCCAGTTGATATTGTTCCTGAAGCTGTCAGCCGATTTTTAGTTTTCAATCCGATCTTACCCATTATTGAAAGTATTCGTCAGATTTCTCTGTCAGGAGATGTACCCGACTTGACTTTGATTGCTCACAGTTTAAGTAGTGGTGTAATAGTTCTAGTAATTGGGACGGTTGCTTTTTCAAATTGGCGTTCTCAATTTATGGATTTACTATAGAAAATAAATTAAATAATGCAAGAATCGATTAGATTAGATCAAGTGTCTTTATGGCGCAGAACTCAAGAGGAGTTCTCTTACGATCTTAAAAGAACTTTGCTTTCTTTCTTAGAAGGTAAATATCATCATCCTGCCAAAAAAATTGTTTTAGATAACGTTAATCTTACTATTGAGCGTGGGGAGAAGATTGGCATTATTGGCGCTAATGGTTCGGGCAAATCTACCATGCTTAAGATAATTTCAGGTATTCTCCAGCCTACTTCTGGCACAGTCAGAGTTAAGGGAAAAATTGCCCCTTTAATCGAGCTTGGCGCTGGGTTTGACACTGAACTAGCGGTTATAGATAATATTATTCTTTACGGAGTAATGCTGGGCTATTCTCAAGCAGAAATGAAGGCCAGAGCTAAATTTATCTTAGAATTTGCTGAATTAGAAAATTATGCCCTGGTGCCTGTCAAGGGATTGTCTTCAGGGATGACTGCCCGTTTAGGATTTGCGATCGCTACCGACGTAAAACCAGACATTCTGATTCTGGATGAAGTGTTATCCGTAGGAGATGTCAGCTTTAAAAATAAGTGTAGCCAGAAAATGGAAGAGTTTTGGCAAGATCATGTTACGGTGCTGCTCGTTTCTCACTCGATGGAATTAATTCGCAAAAATTGCCACAAAACTATCTGGATGGAGCAGGGACGAATCAAAATGATTGGGGCAGCCGATAATGTAGTAGATGAATACTTAAGATGCGTTGCTCCAGATGCAGAAATTCCTCAGTCAGTAATGACTTCGGGTTAACTATCAGCAAACCCAAACAGTTTAATCTAAAAGATAAAATCAAAGCATTTCTCTAACTTGCCGGTGGAGGGGATGCTTTTTCTAAATTTAATTAAATTTTAGCAATGGACAACCCAACCAATTCAAACTAATCTAGCTCAGATATTAAATAAGCTAGACGGCAAATTAGACAAGCTAGAGACTAAATTTAATGACAAATTAGACAAACTAGACGAAAAAATCGACAAGTTAGCAATAGCTCAAGCTGAAATCAAAGGCGATGTTAAAGCTTTAGATGTCAAAACAGAACAACTGAATACCAGAGTCGGTAACGTAAAGTTTGCCGTCCGAGGGATTTTAATCGGTTTGGCTGTAGTAGTACTCGGCGGATTTGCCATGTTTTTCTAGATGTCGAGTATTTAACTCAACTCCATTCAAACCCTCCACCCTCTACATTTAAACAATCATTTGAGGAATATCGCTAAAAAAAAATTGCTTCTTCTTAAGCAGATCGTTATAAATTGCTTTTAGCCGTACTAGAAAATACTAAATTTAGGGACTCTAGTCTCTAATTTAGCAAACACTTAAGATCTATACTCAGGCTGAACTATTACAATAAATGTATAAAATATAGACAAAATAGACAAAACATTTTTTAGATAGTATGGCTGCTGCCGTTTTAATCGAAAACCTACAAAAAAGCTATGGCGATATCCAAGCGGTAAAAGATATTTCTTTTACAGTTGAGCCAGGCGAGATCTTCGGTCTATTAGGCCCAAACGGTGCGGGCAAAACCACCATTATTCGCTGTTTGTGTACACTTGCTAAACCTGACAATGGCAAAATTGAGGTAGGGGGAATTAGCGCGATCGCATCGCCGAAAGCGGTACGGCAAAGGCTAGGTTATGTGGCTCAGGAAGTAGCGATTGATAAGGTATTGACGGGAAGAGAATTAT
Organism: Coleofasciculaceae cyanobacterium; assembly: GCA_036703275.1. Taxonomy (NCBI): domain Bacteria; kingdom Bacillati; phylum Cyanobacteriota; class Cyanophyceae; order Coleofasciculales; family Coleofasciculaceae; species Coleofasciculaceae cyanobacterium. The sequence goes on from DATNPK010000089.1 coordinate 187,060, forward strand.
TGAAGCTACAGGCAGCACTATATCATCTACCTAAATCAACAATTAGCGATCGCACAGAGCAGCTAATCGAAGTGTTAGGACTCCAGGAATATGCGGATAAGAAAACAGGCACGTATTCTGGGGGAATTCGTAAACGTCTAGATTTAGCAGCAGGATTACTACATCAGCCTGAGGTATTAGTTTTAGACGAGCCTACTGTTGGTCTAGATATCGAAAGCCGTATGGTAGTGTGGAAGTTTTTACGAGAGTTGCAAGCCGCAGGGACAACTGTACTGATTACCAGCCATTACCTAGAAGAAATTGATGCTCTAGCCGATCGCCTGGCAATTATCGATCGAGGAGTAGTAATTGATGAGGGAACACCATCGCAATTGAAAGACAAGCTGGGGGGCGATCGGGTAACTTTAAGGATTCGAGAATTCACCTCAGAGGTCGAAGCAGATAAAGCCAAACATATTTTAGAATCTTTACCTTTTGTCGAAGAAGTAATTATTAACTCTGTTCAGGGCAATTCCCTTAACTTAATTGTCAAATCTGGTCAGAGTTCACTCAGTCAAATTGAGCAGTCCTTGGCAGAAGTCGAGCTACCTACCTTTAGTCTAGCGCAGTCTCGTCCAAGCCTTGATGATGTATATCTGGCAGCAACAGGGCAAACCATTATGGATGCACAATTAGCAGCAGCTAGCACCAGAGATCTCAAAAAAGAGAAAAAACAGCAAATGAAATAACCGTTGTTTATTAGAGCGGCAATATTTTCAAAAATATCTTTAAATTGGTCTTTTGGTAGCTATCAGCTTTAAAGACAAGTTTTTTTCCCAAAGTTTATCATTGTAAAAAAATTATGAGTCAGTCTATTTCCAGTGGCAAAATTAAATCTGCATTAGCCCCTAATCCTAGTATTAGCAGACACAACGAGCAAAGCAGTTCCTTGAGTGATTTTATTCAAGAAACATTAGCCCTTACTCAACGTCTATTTATTCAACTGCAACGTCGTCCTTCGACTTTGGTTGCGGGAGTAATTCAGCCATTTATGTGGCTAATTCTTTTTGGCGCACTGTTTAGCAAAGCACCAGCCAATTTATTTGGTAACGATTTAAGCTACGCCAAATTTCTGGCACCAGGCTTGATTGTATTTGCAGCTTTTTCTGGGGCTTTAAATGCAGGACTACCCGTAATGTTTGACCGTGAATTTGGTTTTTTGAACCGTTTACTAGTTGCGCCATTATCATCTCGCTACTCAATTGTCGCAGCTTCGACAATTTATATTATTGCTTTGAGCTTTATTCAAACCGCAGTGATTGTCTTGGCTAGTGCTATTTTAGGAGCAGGATTACCAGGAATTATTGGCATAAGCGCGATCGCTTTAATTGTCTTTTTAATTGTTTTAGGAGTTACCGCCTTAAGTCTAGGCTTGGCTTTTGCCTTACCTGGTCATATTGAACTAATTGCGGTAATTTTTGTGACTAACCTGCCTCTGCTATTTGCTAGTACTGCCCTGGCACCGCTTAGCTTTATGGCCGGATGGCTACAGGTAATTGCTAGTCTTAATCCTTTAACCTATGCGATCGAACCAATTCGCTATATCTATGGTCATGGAGATTGGGCAATTAATAGTATCGTGTTTAATACTCCCTGGTTTGGTTTTAGTTTTGGTGCTGTTATCTTAGTATTACTGGCTTTCGATGCTTTAGTCTTACTGACAATTCAGCCACTATTACGTCGCCGTTTTGCCTAAAAAGTAACTTTAATTTTTATTTTGAGGTGTAACTATGTTTAAGAATAATCGACGCAACCAACTTAGTCTAAGTTTATCTTTGGGTATGGCTTTGACTTTAATGGCAGGATTGTATTCATCTGCTGTTGCTCAGTCTCGAACTGACGAACAGGGTTATCAATCCAACGAAAAAGATTCCCTTTATGGCGATGCACCTGGGGGATTAAATCCTTTAGATTTGATGCACCGCGCCCAACAATTGAATGGACGTAGCACCGCCGAGTTTAATCAAGAGTCTCAAGTGCAGCTCAATAATTCAGTCTCTGATTTTAAGCGGCTTCAGCAACAGAGGCTTTTAGAACAACAATCGACAACAACTACAGAACCAGCAGAAAGAGAAACAAGGCAAATAGAACAATAGAGTATAGCAGCTATTTAATTATTTATTAGGATGGTTTGGCGATCGCCGAACCTGTCTTTTTATGATTAAAATTAAGGCGAGCGTAATTATGGTTGGATTAACGGCATCTACTTTTAATCTAAAACCTCAATAATTGTCTGGTTTATCTCCTGCTCTTTTTTGATTTCCTCATACTCATATTGTCATAAGATATCTATAATATTTGTTGACAATTAATCAGCTTTGCTTTTCGTTAAAACAATTTATGATTTATTTTTAATGACATTAATTCGTATTCCAGAATCGTGGTCAATATCAGAAAATCAGATTACTCCTTCCAGACTTTATTACAGTCGCCGTAGCTTTATTAAAACTCTGATTGGTGCAGGTATAGGTGCTAATTTATTACCTTTGGCTGGATGTCGTTCGGGAATAGGCAAATCTGCCTCACAGACGGAATTAGAAAAAAGTATTAATTTGCCAGAAATAGACTCATTTAGCCAAAATTCCAATTTTCGTAAGGTAGGTCGCCCTATTGCCGACGAAAAAGTTGCAGCCCAATACAACAATTTCTATGAGTATGGCGGTACGAAAAGAATTTGGTTAGACGCGCAGAAGTTACCTACAGAAAACTGGAAAGTGGAAGTTGCTGGGTTAGTAAAAAACCCCCGTACTTACGATCTAGACGATTTAAAACAAAAGTTTCCTTTAGAAGAGAGAATATATCGATTTCGCTGTGTAGAAGCTTGGTCAATGGTATTACCCTGGATCGGTTTTCCCATGAATGCCCTGCTGCAAGACGTTGAACCAACTACTAAGGCTAAATATGTTAGCTTTACCTCTTTTTACGACCCTGAAATTACTACAGGACCTAATTTTCATCTTGGTGGTTCACTACCTTGGCCTTACACTGAAGGATTAAGAATTGAAGAGATGGCTAACGATTTGGCTTTCTTCGCTGTAGGGATATACGGTCATGATTTGCCCAAGCAACATGGCGCACCTCTGCGGATGGTGACTCCTTGGAAATATGGTTTTAAGGGTGCAAAATCGATTGTCAAAATCGAATTCTTGGCAGAACAACCAGCTACCTATTGGAATACTCTCGCTCCCAATGAGTATAAGTTTGAAGCTAACGTTGAACCTAATGTACCTCATCCGAGATGGTCACAAGCTACAGAGAAGTTTATTAGTAGTGGCCCTGGCTTATCTTGGGAAATCAAGGAAACTTTGCCCTATAACGGTTATGGAGATTACGTAGCTAATTTGTACGCCTAAAATTGGTTTGGCTTTAGACAATTGTGAGGTTAGGATAGCTTTTAAAATATTTTCCCTAAACCTCTAAAAAAAAGACAGCCATGAAAAAATCAATTTTGATCTTGGGTTTGAGTTTAGGTATGGTCGCCGTTAACTCTTGGGGGCAAGTAGCTGCTGTTCCCCTGCGCCAAATTTCACCAGAAAAACTCAAATATGTTGGCTTAGATGATCGATTGGGCGACAACCAGGCTGATTTAGAAAAACGTACTTTATGTCACTGGCAGAGCGATCCTAACTGTCCTGCGCTTAAACCAATCAAAACCTCAGGTTGGGACGAGTCTCAACGTCAGGCTTTACTAAAGGCGGTAGATTATAGTCTTGATTATTTAATTACGCCAAAGGCAGTTGAAAGCTATCATCAACAAGCTAGTACTGAATTTAATTTAAAGCGGGTTAAGCGATCGCTTCTACGATTCAAAGAGTTGTTATTAACTACTGAGTCTCCCGCAGCATTAGAACAAGCGGTTAAACAAGAATTTGCCTTTTATCAATCTGTAGGCAAAGATGGACAAGGCAAAGTGGAGTTTACGGGTTACTTTGAACCGACCTACAGGGCTAGTCGGGTTCGTACTGCCCAATACCGCTATCCTCTGTATCGTAAACCAGCTAGCTTTAATCGTTGGTCACATCCTCATCCTACCCGCGCTCAGTTAGAAGGTAATGATGGTTTAAATGGCAATAAAAGCATTTTAAAGGGTCATCAGCTGGTTTGGTTAAGCGATCGCTTAGAAGCTTTTTTAGTTCAGGTACAGGGGTCAGCTAGGCTAAAAATGACTGATGGTACAACGATGACCGTAGGCTACGATGGTACAACTAATTATCCTTATGTCAGTATTGGTGGTGAACTAGTAAAAGATGGTGTGTTTGAGCCAGAAGAATTGAGCTTACCGAAACTACTAAACTATTTTGTAGTCAATCCTCAACAGTTAGACAAGTATCTGACTCGCAACAACCGATTTATTTTCTTCCGCGAAACCGCTGGTAAACCGCCCACTGGTAGTTTGGGTGTTCCCGTTACAGGCGATCGCTCGATTGCTACGGATAAATCGATCATGCCCCCTGGTGCATTAGCTTTGATTGTTGCTTCTATTCCCGATGTCGAGACAACAGGCGAAATTGATTCTCAAGTAAAAGTAGTCAGTCGCTATGTCTTAGATCAGGATACAGGAAGCGCCATTAAAGGTGCAGGCAGAGTCGATCTTTTCTTGGGGAGTGGAGAGGTTGCTGGAGCAAGAGCAGGACTACTTAATTGTAGTGGTAATTTATTCTATTTGTTGCTCAAGTAGAATGAGACGCGATCGCGCTGTGGCAGAAAAATGCCGAAATTTTAGCTTTATTTTAAACTTTACAATGGCTACAAGTTAATGATTTTCTACAACTCTAGAGATCATTATTTTCAACTGCGGAACATCTTCCCAAAAGGACAAACACAAGTTAGGGAGAGATATTGCTCTGGCTTCGTAACTGTTAAAAAACGCACGTATGACAGAGAAATTACAAAAATTAATTGGATTTTGACAATCAAATGTTTCGATTTGATTATCGAGTTGCTTTGTCCCTAACAAAGTGCCTTTTACCCAAGGCGTGGGTATCTGGTGAAAAGTATAGGAATCGAACCTATTACACATCGATTATGAGTCGAGCGCTCTCTACCTACTGAGCTAATCAAACGCTGAGATAGTGATTAAGTACTCGGTGGTATGTATTTATACTATTATATCCTACAAGTAGGCGCACCAGTTAGGCATATAGAACCCAAACTACAATTTTGTAATTTTAATTACTACTTGCCATCTAATTTAGCACGAGAAATTAGGAAATTGGGCGCAAGTAATAGGTAATAAGTAATTAAAAAGAAAAAGAAAGAAGGCTATAAAAAAATGAGCAGTTGAAACAACCACTCATTGCTGAATTTATTTTATTTGTTAACCCAACAAAACAGAAACAAGTTTATACAGAAACAGTTGTTTTAGAGCTAGTAGACAATTCACCTTTAGCGTATTTAGCAGCATAATCGTCTAGAGAAACCTGCTTGATTTTGCTAGCGTTACCAGCAGTGCCAAAAGCTTCATAACGTCTGAGACATACTTTTTTCATGTATTCAATAGAAGGCTTGAGGAAGTGGCGAGGGTCAAAATTAGAAGGATCTTTAAAAGCCGCTTCGCGAATAGCAGCAGTAATTGCCAAGCGGTTGTCAGTATCGATGTTAACTTTACGCACACCACTCTTAATACCTTTTTGAATTTCTTCTACGGGTACACCATAAGTTTCAGGAATTTTACCACCGTTGGCGTTAATGATATCAATCCACTCTTGGGGTACAGAAGATGAACCGTGCATTACCAAGTGAACGTTAGGTAGACGACGGTTAATTTCTTCAATTCTGCTAATAGCTAAAATTTCGCCAGTAGGTTTGCGAGTAAACTTGTAAGCACCGTGGCTTGTTCCAATCGCTACAGCCAAAGCGTCTACTTGAGTACGTTCGACAAATTCAACTGCTTCATCGGGGTCAGTCAATAGTTGCTCTTTACTAAGACTACCTTCAAAACCATGACCATCTTCTGCTTCACCCTGACCAGTTTCTAGAGAACCTAGACAACCAAGTTCACCTTCAACACTAGCACCAACAGAGTGAGCTACTTTAACTACTTCTGCTGTTACGTTAACGTTATATTCAAAGCTAGCAGGAGTTTTCGCATCTGCTTCTAAAGAGCCATCCATCATGACGCTAGTAAAACCATTGCGAATTGCCGAGTAGCAAGTCGCAGGGCTATTTCCATGATCCTGGTGCATTGCGATCGGAAGATGAGGATAGCTTTCTGCTGCGGCTAATACTAGGTGACGCAGAAAATTTTCTCCTGCATATTTGCGTGCGCCACGAGAAGCTTGTAAGATAACAGGGCTGTCAGCTTCGTTAGCAGCATCCATAATGGAGATAATCTGCTCCATATTGTTAACGTTATACGCAGGAATACCATAACTATTTTCAGCAGCGTGTTCTAAAAGCAAACGCATTGGGACGAGCGCCATATATATTCTCCCTAAATTTATATTTTTGTAAAATAGTAAGTTTTTAAGAAAGTTAAACTTCTTACTTGTCAATCTTAAGATATTTTTTACATCTAGACGAATCTAATTTGTAAATTGCTCTAAATAAAATCGGTTTTAATTATATTTTTGGCTCGATCTTGCTTGGCGAAAAATTATAAATTTTAGAGATTAGCTATTTTTTTGATTGATTTACCCCAGCCAGATAAATATTATTAACGCAAATCGAGTTATCCTCTTCGATCGAGATTATTCCCTGGCGACGGAGCTTACCCATTAGTCTAGTAACAGTAACTCTGGTAGAGCCGATCGCACTGCCAATTTGGGCATGGGTTAAACTATAGGGTAAACAGCAATTTTGCCCCTGAGCAATACCATATTCTTCTACTAATAAAGTCAGAAAGCTAGTTAGGCGATCTATGGTTTTTCTTTGTCCTAAAGCACTAAGCCACAGTAACTTTCTTTGATGCTGATAGCGGAAAGCTTCGTATAGCTGTTGACGAAAATTTGGCCAATTTTCCAAATCTTGCCAATATAGCCAAACTACCTGAGTTCGATCAACATGAGCATAGGCATTAACGCTAAATGAAGATTGGGCGACAATTTCAAAAGGCTTTTCTGCTCCGACAAAACCTAAAAATGACTCCTCTAGTCGATCTAATTCCAATTTTTCTGATTCGCTAAAATGACCAACGGTTCGTGTCGTTTCCGTCGTTTCATCTCGTAGCGAAGTACGCGATGCGCGATCGCGCTGTCCTTTAGGCTGATTCTGCCTGCTAGGATGGCCCAGTTCCGTCAGGGGGGAGCGAGATAATTTCTGACTTTCGGCTTGATTTTGGCTCTGGCTTACTAAGCGTACCGCTCCTTGATTGACTAAATAAATTAGCTGAGGACGCGTAGGAATTTGTTCATCTTTGCGAAAAATGCGATCGCGGTAATGAATTTGCCCCCAGTCAATAATATTTTGCCAGGTAAAAGTTGGGCTACATTCCTCGGGCGAGTTTTCGGAAAATTGCATAGTGACAAGCAAAATAATAGATCGACGCATATTTGATTCTACATGGATAGCAATGTATCAAAAAATACTATTTCACATAAGTTTTTTAAACTACGACTTAATCAAGAAAAACCAGCTATTTTCGTAAAGAATTTATTAAAAAAACGGTTACTGATGAGCCTCAATTTATATCAACAAGAATTAAATAGACAAATCGATCTTGGGTTGATGGCTGCTACCCTTGAACGTAAAATCGTTCTTTCAATCTTTGAACTGAGACATTTATCTACCGAAATCAAGACTGAGCAAATTTTGTCTAATGCGAAATTTGCGCCGATTGTTTATAGCTGCCCAATTGGTTTGTGTCTGGCTTCAGCTCTGCAAATGTCACCATCAATAATTGTCGAGCAATTAGGACATTTACTTACTGTAAAACCAGATAATATTGCTGCTGAATCAGAGTTGGATTTGCTAATAGAAATAGTCTCATCGGGTTGGATTAACTTTTACTTAGACTCGGAGGCAATAGCAGGTTGGCTAGAGCGATCGCAATTAGTAATTACTAACCAAACTACGGCTCGAAGCTACTCAGCAACTGCGGGTATTTTGCTTGATGCTGGCAGTCGGACTTTAGACAAGCTATTTGTGATGCAGTATATTCATGCTCGCTGCTGTAGTTTGTTACAGCTGGGGGCAAGGGAAAAAGCGATCGCCATACAGGATAACTTCGACTACATCGGCTGGCAGATCGTCGAGCCACAGTTAATCTCATGGGCAGATGAGGAACATAATTTATGGTTTAGCAAATTATCAGAACACAATTTACTTTGTCGGCTGCTATCGGTAACAGACTCTTTTGCCAGTAATTCAAACGATTGGCTCAAGTTATCTTGGAACTTGAGTTGCGACACGGCAATTTTTTTGGCTGATTGCCGTTTTTTAGGAGAGGTGAAGCAGCGATGTCCTCAAAAAGCGATCGCGCGTCTGGGATTAATCGCTTTAGTTCAATATTGGCTGCAAAAAATACTGGTGGAAAAACTTAAGGTAGCAGCACCGAAGACGCTTTGAAGGTTAAATGTTAATCTAAGCAGTTAACGATTTGGCGACTCGTCGAGAGAAAGCAAAAACTCAAGCGTTACCGCTAAAAATTTATTACTTATTACTTATCTAAGATTAAAGTTAAAATAGACCAGCAATTAAAGTGAGTAACTAACGATTAAAACCTCAATGATGGATGCCAATGCCGAACCCAATGTTGGCGTAATTATTCCCACTTATAATTGCGATCGCTATATTGTCCAAGCGGTTGAAAGCGTACTGCAACAAGAAGAATGTACCTACGAAATAATTGTTATTGATGATGGTTCAACTGACTCGACAGAGCAAGTATTAGAGCCATATAGCGATCGCATTCGCTATCTTAAACAAAATAATTCAGGTGTAGCAGCAGCTCGCAATCATGGCATAGCAGAAGCCAAAGCTAATTTAATTGCCTTTTTAGATGCTGACGATTATTTTTTACCGGGAAAATTAGCTCGCCAAGCAGAAATTTTACTCAAGCGTCCCGATTTAGGTATGGTTCATAGCGGTTGGCAGCGAGTAGACGAGCGCGGCAACAAACTATTAGATGTATGTCCTTGGGAGCAAATTCCCGAACTAAATCTAGAAACCTGGCTACGTTGGAAGCCTGTTTTACCCAGTGCCATGATGTTTCGTCGAGAATGGTTGCAGTATGTTGGCGGATTCGATTCTCGTTTTCCTCCTGCTGAAGATACTAATTTGGTCTTAAAACTAGCTTTGAAAGGATGTAAAACAGCTTGGCTACGGGAAATAACAGTTTGCTACCGTCAGCATGAATCAAGTGCGATGCAAAAGGGGTTGCCTCAGGCTCGTTCTTTGTTAGCAGTTACTGATGACTTTTTTAATCAACCAAACTTACCACCAGAAATTAGATTAATGGAGCAATCTGTACGTCATGGTACATTAGTTTGGATTGCTTGGTATCTTTATTACACAAAACATCAGGCAGAAATGATTGAGTATCTCCAACAGGCTTGGGATTACCGTACTAGTTCTGGGAGCGAAACTTTAATAACCTGGATCGAAAGTTTTGCTGAATTTGCGCGCAATTGGGGAGTTAATTTCAACGTTAATGATTTGACCAGCTCAAAAGAATGGCAAGAGCTGGTTCAGTGGATGTGTAAGAACACTAGCCCAATTAACCAAACAACGATTCATTATTCATGATCGCTAATCAGTAACTGTATATTTTGCTATGACTATTGCTCGTACAATTTGTCTGGGGTTTCTCGCTCTAATTGTAATTGGAACGCTGCTGCTGATGATGCCTTTTACTACCGTTACCGATGCGGGAATTGGGAACAGCTTTATTGTGGCTCTGTTTACTTCCGCCTCCGCAGTATGTGTAACTGGTTTAGCAGTGGTAGATACGGGCAGCTATTTTTCTTTTTGGGGACAGTTAACCATCTTATTTTTGGTTCAAGTAGGTGGTTTGGGCTACATGACGACCACTACTTTCTTAATTTTACTTTTGGGGAGAAAATTTGATCTTAGACAAAAGTTTGCGATTCAAGAATCTTTTGATCGCCCTTTTTTACAAGGCAGCAGTAATTTAGTGCGATCGATTCTTGCCACCACCATGATTTTTGAAATTACGGGAATTTTTTTGCTACTGTTGGTTTTTGTTCCGCGGTTAGGTTGGTCTCCAGGTTTATGGTATGCAATTTTTCATAGCATTAGTGCTTGGAACAATGCAGGATTTGGTCTTTTTTCTGATAATTTCATTAGTTATAGTTCTGATTGGATCATTAATTTAGTTATTCCTGGTTTGATAATTTTTGGCGGTATTGGCTATCAGGTAATTATCGAAATGTATCTATACTTAAATAATGTAATTAAGCGCAAGCCTGAAAGATTTTGCTTTTCACTCAATTTTAAGGTGGTAGTCAGTACCACTATTTTGCTGTTGATTGTTGGTACCGTTGCGATTTTCTTCACAGAATTAAATAATATTGAAACCCTTGCGCCCTTTAGCTTTAAAGATAAATTATGGGCAGCCTGGTTTCAGTCTGTGGTCGCCAGAACGGCTGGATTTAATAGTATTGACTTAGGTGACATGACCACGGCGGGTTTGTTTATCATCATGGGATTAATGTTTATTGGTGCTAGTCCTAGCGGTACGGGAGGAGGCATCAAAACAACAACCTTCAGAATTATGTACAACAGTACTAAATCAGTTTTGCAAGGAAAAAACCAAGTAGTTTTATATCAAAGAGAAGTACCTAGTACCCTAATTTTAAAAGCGGTAGCAGTAGTATTTGGTTCAGCAGCATCAATTGTATTTATAACAATTTTGATCGCTTCAATTGAGACAGAGTTTAATTTTTTACCAATTTTGTTTGAGGTAATTTCTGCTTATGCAACGGTAGGTTTATCAACTGGCATCACATCAAGTTTTGGTGTCGCTTCTAAAATAATTCTGGTATTTACAATGTATATTGGCAGAGTCAATATTCTGCTTTTGATTGCTGCTATTATTGGCGATCCGAGTCCTAGTAGCCTGCAATATCCAGAAGAAAATTTACTTGTAGGCTAATCAATCCACAAATTAGCAGCCGCTGGCTGCATCGCTTGGGACTTTAGCTCCTTTAGAGCGGTAATTAATTTACCTTCATACCTCGATTCAGCAACAGCGAAAAAAGATTGGTGACCTATTACAAATGCTTTAAGTAATTGACATAATTGTGATATAAATATTAAGGATTGTGAAATAAAAGCCATATTCTTTCGTATTTCTGCGATAGTCGCGGGCTAACTGCCTGTTGCGGTCAAGAATTCAATCTTTGCCCGCGGTTACAGCAGAATTCGTCAGGTCTTGATGCGTGTTCCTTTACTAGGACAGTATTCCTGGGCAGAAAAATACGGTCTTGGCGAGAGGAAATACTAATTCGCCTGAATATTCGGGGGAGTAGTAGGGGTGGGTTGCTGCGCCCTTTGTGAACCTCGTTGCAGGCACTAACAATAGTCGTGGCAGAGTCTCAAGCAGGATCGAGATAATATGTAACTTTTCTACCTATATATTTTGTGTGTGGAAAGGTTCTTATAACCATAATTGTGCATCCTTGAATAACAATTTGTTCGGCAATAACGTCCAAAACTCTCAATAAATAATATTTGATTTGCTAAATAATTTTATGACAGCAGTATCCCCAAAGAATTTTAAGTCTTCTCAGTCTCCACAATTGTCTGACAGCATTAAGCTCAGAGACATTATCAATACCTTACCTAAAGAAGTTTTTGTTAAAAATCCCCGCAAAGCTTGGACCAAACTATTCATCAATATTTTATGTGTTGCTTTGGGTTATTGGGTTGTTGCAGTTTCTCCATGGTACTTGCTACCTTTGGCTTGGGTATTTTTAGGAACGGGTTTACAAGGCTTTTTCGTCATTGCTCACGACTGCGGTCATCGTTCCTTCTCTAATCGCATCTGGGTTAATGACCTGGTAGGACACATTATGACTCTACCTCTTATGTATCCTTATCATGCTTGGCGCATCTTACATAATTATCATCACAAGCACACGAATAAACTTGATGTAGACAACGCCTGGGCTCCTTTTACGACCGAAACTTTTGATCGTTCTTCTACTACTTTACAGTGGCTCTATCGTAGAATGCGCGGTTGGTTCTGGTGGATGGGTTCAATTATACACTGGGCAAAACTTCACTTTAACTGGCAGAAATTTGCAGGAAAGCAAAGGGAACAGGTTCGTTTTTCAGTACTGTTAGTTTTAATCGGTGGCGGTTTTGCTTATTCGGCCTTGCTATTTGCTACTGGAATCGCTGGCTTAATCAAGTTTTGGCTGATGCCTTGGCTGGTGTACCATTTCTGGATGAGTACCTTTACTATGTTTCATCATACTATGCCTGAAATTCCTTTCAAACCAGAGGAAGAGTGGAACGAAGCTCGCGCTCAACTATCAGGTACGGTAAACTGTAAATATCCTGGGTGGGTGGAATTTCTTTGCCACGACATCAACGTGCATATCCCTCATCACCTAACTACAGCTATTCCCTGGTACAATCTGCGTCAGGCTCATCAAAGTCTGGTAGAAAATTGGGGCGAATATCTCTATCAAGACTGTACTTTTAACTGGGAGTTAGTTCAGAAGGTAACTAAAGTTTGTCATCTTTACGAAGCGCAAAACAACTATCAAAGTGTTGAAGAATATCGTCGATTTAACTAAACTTGCGTAGCCAAGTAAGTTTAGCACTCGAAGCAAAGGTTCAGATACGTCGCTCAATAGCTAATAGCTATTAGCTCGTTTTATAACTAACGTCCTAATCTATAGTTCACTTGCTATAAAACAGATTGTTATATAGCTTTAAAGCAATTTTATTTAAAGGGATATGGCTACTCACCATATCCCTTTATCGTCTTTTTAGCTGCATTTGTAATGCGATCGCTTAGTGTGATTTTGTAGCTACTTGCTTAACATGAAACTTTGAGATTTTATTGTGGCTAATTTATCAACATCAGTCTTCGATCGCTTCTAGGTCTGTATAATTACCACAAGATAGTTGAGGCAAGAAAACTATTTTGGCATCGCATAAATAGGGTAAGAAATGGCTAGATTTTGGGGCAATAATACTCAGGTTACAATAACATCTTTAGCAATAGCCGATCGCGATCGCCAAATCAAAAAGCGATCGCACTATAATTCACTCAAATTATGGGGTAGTTTAACAGGCTGGTGTCTATTTAGCAGTCCTCTCGCGGCGCAGATTACCCCTGACGGCACTTCAGGTACAGAAGTCAATACTACTGATAACGTCGCCGAAATTACTGGAGGAACAGAAGCAGGCAGCAATTTATTTCATAGTTTTCAAGACTTTTCCGTCCAGACAGGCAATAGCGCTTTTTTCAATAATGCTTCAGAAATAAGTAACATTATCGGTCGAGTCACGGGCAATAATATTTCCAATCTTGACGGTTTGATTAGAGCTAATGGTAATGCAAATTTAATTCTGATTAATCCTAGCGGAATTAACTTTGGTGACAATGCCAGTTTAGATATCGGCGGCTCATTTTTAGGTAGTCCCGCAGCTAGCGTAATCTTTGAAGACGGTACTGTTTTTAATGCTGATATCAGCGAACCTTTTCTAACCATCAGCGCACCTATTGGCCTACAAATGGGTCAAAATTCTCAAGCAATCCAAGTATCAGGTGGAAATAACGCTGAGGCAAATTTAAGCGTAACTTCTGGCAATACTTTTGCCTTAGTCGCAAACGGAATTACTTTTAACGGTGGCGTAGTAACAGCCGAATCAGGATGAATCGATCTTGGCAGCATTGCCCAAGGACAAGTAAATATTAGTAATTTAGCTGCGGGTTGGCAATTAGGATACGAAGGGGTGACGCAGTTTGCCGAGCTTCAACTGTTGGCAGGATCGTCTTTGCTTAATCCGAACTCGGTGGCCAATCCAGATGGGGGAATACAGGTAAAGGGGAGTCAGATTACTTTAGAGCGATCGCAAATATCAGCTCCAACTTTGGCAAATAGTTTAGGGGCAGATATTACCATTGGTGCAAGCGAATCCTTATCGCTTCAGGGAACTACAGCAAACGACGTAACATCAGGCTCGCAAATTAAGAGTGAAGTAAGTCCTGGCGCTAGTGGTGCTGGTGGAGCAGTCAACATCGAGACAGATACCTTGAATATCGGCGATCGCTCTTTTATCAGCACCATGACTTTTGGTGCCGGAGATGGCGGAAATATCAATATTTTGGCTGGGAACATAAATATTATTGGTACGGGATTTAGCGAATTTCAACAAGATTTTCAAAGTGCTGGTTTTATAGGAACATTATTACCAAGCGATCGCACTACGGGCATTTTTACTGGCACGGTTGCAGCAGGGACTTCAGGCAATTTAACTATTGATGCTAGTTCGCTAAATCTCAACAACGGGGCGGTTATTTTTAGTCCTGTATTTACCGCAGGCAGAGGTGATCTTAATATCGCTGCTCCTGAAATTAACATTAACGCTTCGGCCATACAGATAGGAACGAGAGGTAATCTAGAATCTGCTGCTGGAGACATTAACCTAGAAACCCAACGCTTTAAAATCCAAGATGGCGGAATGATATTGAACATTACTTTTGGTGATGCTGCCGCTGGAGATATCAACCTCACTGCTACTGAGTCAATAGAACTATCAAACACGCCGCCCGAAGCCTTGTTGGTAAAAGGCATTTACGCTAACAGCAGTTTTGGTTCGGGAACTGCAGGAAATATCAATATTGAGACCAATCAGCTCAAGATGAACAATGGGTTGATTGTCAGCAATAGTGGATCGGTACTGTCAAATGGCACGATCATTGGCGCTGGAGGCAAGGGAGGAAGCATTAATATTCAGGCAAATCGAAAGTATTGAAGCAGCAGGAGTTCCCTCAAACCCAGCCTTTACTAGTGGCATTGGCACGTCTACCTATAGCGCGTCAGATGCTGGCGATCTGACTATCTCGACTGGCAGGTTAACTATCCGAGATGGAGCAGACTTGGCTTCGGCAACAGTAGGATCGGGAAGAGGAGGACAGTTAAAGATCAACGCTACTGATTCAGTAGAGTTAATTGGCATAACTACTGTTGCAGGAACAAATCGAGGCGGTTTATTAGCAACTTCTGGTAGAAGAGAGTTTCCTAGGGTAGAAGCCACTGGTGCTTCAGGCAATATTAGGATTACTACTCCAGAACTATCTGTACGAGACGGAGCTAGCATTGACGTGCAAAGTCTTGGCAGTGGAGATGCTGGGAATTTAGATATCACTGCTGATTCAATTTTGCTGGATAACAAAGGGAATATGTCTGCTTCTACCATATTTGGCGTAGGGGAAGGTATTACTATCAACACGAATACCTTACGACTCGATCGCGGACTGATTAATGCCTCGGTATTTGGTTCGGGAACGGGAGGAAACATTGAGATCATAGCCGGAGATTCTGTAGAAGTAATTGGTTCGGGCTTTGAATTTCTTCAAGCATTATTTTTCGACCCCAGTTTTCTTAGTCCTGAATCTTTAGCCAATCTCAAAGTCGATTTAATTAAAGAAGGTATTTTAGCTGCGACTATAGGTGATGGTGCAGCTGGCACAATTGATATTCAAACCGCTAATTTGCAAATTAGTGAAGGTGGTTTAATCGCGACTGCAACCGTTGGAGATGGGGCAGCAGGCTCTATTTTTCTCAATGCTTCAGAATCTTTGAGGTTAGATGCTTCTATTGTCACTGCTAGTACTGTATTTGCTGGACAGGGTGGTGATATTACGATTAATAGCGATCGATTAGAGGTTCTAGCAGGAGGACAGATAACTAGCTCTACATTGGGATCGGGAAATAGTGGCAACTTAACTATCAACGCCGCCGAATCAGTAACCGTATCAGGAGCATCATTCAACGATGTTTTGCGAAGCAATGTTGCGGTGGGAGTGCAACCCATAACCACAACTACAGGAGGAAATGGAGGCGATTTAACAATTACGACTCCTAAACTAAAGCTTGACGATCGAGGTGAAATTTCTATTGGTTCTACGGGTACGGGCAATGCAGGAAGCCTTCAGGTAGATGCTGAGTCTATTTTTCTAGATGGTCAAAGCTCGATCTTCGCAGCTACCCAATCTGGTGGTGGAGGTAACGTTTTTCTTAATGCTGACAATATTATTTGGCGAGGCGGTAGTTTTACCACGGCAACGGCAGGAGGAACGGGAAACGGCGGTAATATAAGCATTGATGCTAATATTCTTGTGGCTCTTGAAGCTAGTCAGATTACTGCTGATGCTTTCATCGGCATGGGGGGCAATATTCAAATCAATGCTCAAAACCTATTTGTTTGCGGTGAATGTAAAATTAGTGCTAGTTCTCAGTTGGGAGTAGATGGAGTGGTTGAGATCGAAACTTTAGAACCGAATACTTTAGATTCATTTGATATACCTCAAAAGCTAACTCAGCCACAAGAATCAGTAGCGGTGGCTTGTCCCTCCCAAAGACGAGCTAATATTAGTCAACTTACTATTACAGGAAGAGGCGGTTTACCCCGTCGCCCTCAAGAGCTACTGAATGCCGAATCTCTCATCGAATTTGATGATTCTGCTGCCCAAGCAGAGCGATCGCCCTCGGTTAGCCAAACGACCCTTCCAGCCCCCGCCCGTAGCTGGTACAAAGACGCTCAAGGTACTGTAGTTCTAACTGCTCGAGCTGCTGGTGCTGTACCTAATAATTCAGTTTCAAATCCAGTCGATTGTCGCGTTCGTCTTCCTTAAATAAAATAGAGATTAAAAATAATCGAAGAACAACTCATGAGCGACATTCTATATAGTGAAGTACCTGCTGTAGACCTTAAGGACTTTACTTCCCATGACTCTGTGCTTAGAGATAACTTTGTGCAAACTCTGGGTGATGCCTTTGAGAACATTGGTTTTGTGGCGGTAAAAAATCATGGCTTGTCTGATGGCATGACAGAAAACCTATATCGCTCAGTCAAACAGTTTTTTGCTCTACCTGAAGCAATCAAGCTAACCTATGAATTAGAAAACATTGGCGGACAAAGAGGCTATACCGCCAAAGGTAAAGAACACGCCAAAGGGCGTAGTGTAGGAGACTTAAAAGAGTTTTACCACATAGGACAAGAAATAACCGACGCAGACATAGCTCGTCTGGGATACCCCAAAAATATATTTCCGTTAGAGATACCCGAATTTGAAGCCGCCACTGTTACAGCCTACCGCACTTTAGAAACAGCAGGAGTAGAAATACTTAGAGCGATCGCAATTTACTTAGACTTAAACGAGTTTTATTTTGACGAGCGGATAAAATTTGGCAACAGCATCCTCCGCCCGATCCATTATTTTCCGATTAGCAACCCCCAAGATATTCCAGCAGATGCAGTACGGGCTGCTGCCCACGGTGATATCAACCTAATTACTCTACTGATGGGTGCAAGTGCCGAAGGGTTACAAATTTTACGTCAGGATGGGAAATGGATTCGGGTTACTGCTGTGAGCGAACAAATAGTGGTTAACGTAGGAGATATGCTGGAAAGACTGACCAATAAAAAACTCAAATCAACTATTCATCGGGTAGTCAACCCACCAGAGAAATTAGCTCACACGCCACGATACTCTATTCCTTTTTTTCTGCATCCAGTCTCGGATATGAATCTTAGCTGTTTATCTTCTTGCATTGATGAACATCATCCCAAGCAGTTTGCTGACATTACCGCAGGAGAATTTCTTAACCAACGTCTACGAGAAATTGGCTTAATTAATTAAAGTGTTAAGACACAAAAAACGATCGCCCTTTAGTAGAAGAGCGATCGTTGAAAAGCTAATAGCTAATAGCTAATAGCTAATTAAGCCACGCTAAACACTAAAACAAACCCCAAGACTGCGCCAAACACAATTAGGGCATAGAATTGGGCTCGACCATTTTCGAGGTATTTTAAGCCTTCTCCACTAAGGACAGCAGCCAAACCAGTTAGGTTAACTGCACCGTCTACGACGCGGTAATCTACCTCCATGATTTGTCTGGCGATACGACGTATACCCATGACAAATACTTTGTCGTAAAGGTCATCGAAATACCACTTGTTAAGAGAGAAACGGTATAGGGTAGGAACTTTTTTGGCGATCGCACCAGGATTGATAGTTTTAGTACGATACATTAATGCTGCCACAATTATTCCCGTTACGGCGATCGCTACTGATAATCCAGCCATGATCAAAAATTCATTCCAATCAAAAGCGTGTTCAGTCGCTGAAGCGACAATTTCGCCTGGGGCATGAATAAACTCTTCAAAGTAATTTTCCCAAGGACGACCAAGTAAACCAATACCAATCGAAGGTACGGCTAATAATAATAAAGGTAGCGCCATAGTTAAAGGAGACTCATGAGGATATTCGCTGTGACCATGATTGCCTTCTTTAGCATCCATTGCACCAGGACCAAAAGCCAATCCTGCTTCACTCATTAACTGTTGCTTAACTGCTGTATCGTTCCCGCGAAACTGACCCTCGAAAGTCATAAAGTACATACGGAACATATAAAAGGCGGTTAAACCAGCAGTTGCCCAACCAATAAACCAGAGAGCGGGATTAGCTGCCATAGCCTGTCCCAATATTTCGTCTTTGGACCAAAAACCCGCAAAGGGAGGTATCCCACAGATTGCTAAATTACCGACAAAGAAAGCACCAGCAGTAATCGGCATATACTTCCTCAAGCCACCCATCAGACGCATATCCTGTGCTATTAGAGGGTTATGTCCTACTACCCCTTCCATGCCGTGAATTACTGACCCAGAACAGAGGAACAGCATGGCTTTAAAATAAGCGTGGGTCGTTAGATGGAACAAACCAGCACTGTATGAACCAATACCCATTGCCATTACCATGTAGCCCAGTTGAGAAACGGTCGAGTATGCTAGACCCTTTTTAATATCATTTTGGGTTAGGGCTATACTCGCACCGAGGAAAGCGGTAAAAGCACCAGTCCAGGCAATAACTGACATTGCCAAAGGTACATTTTCAAACACGGGATACATCCGCGCAATCAAGAATACTCCCGCAGCTACCATAGTGGCAGCATGAATTAAGGCTGAAATTGGAGTAGGTCCTTCCATTGCGTCTGGTAGCCATACATGGAGGGGAAATTGAGCCGATTTGGCTGCTGGCCCTAAAAAGACCAGAATGGCAAATAAGGTAGCTAAAAATGCGCTGATAGCCCCAGAAGAAACAAGCTCTCCCAGGCGATCGCCCATCACGCTAAATTCAAAACTGCCAGTTGCCCAATATAGCCCCAACATCCCCAAAAGTAGACCAAAGTCACCGACGCGGTTCGCGACAAATGCTTTTTGACAGGCATCGGCAGCAGCTTGGCGATCGTACCAAAAACCAATTAGGAGATAGGAACACATCCCTACCAATTCCCAGAAAATATAGATCTGTACCAAATTAGGGCTAATTACCAACCCCAACATCGAAGAGCTAAATATACTTAAGTAGGCATAAAAACGGACATAGCCAGGATCGTGTGCCATATAGCCATCGGTATAAATCATCACCAAAAAAGCTACCGTGGTCACAATCACCAGCATCATTGTACTGAGATGATCGATAGTGTAGCCCATTGAAAGATGAAAATCTCCTGCCGAAGCCCACTCAATTGTGCGAGTCACAGTTTCATGCCCGTGAATTTGACTCCACAAAAGAGCAAATGACAGCACCATTGTGGCACCAATGATGGACACGATAAATACGGCAATTATCTGACGTAAATTGTTTGTTGCCTTGTTTACAGAAATTAAGCCAATTCCTACTAACATTGCTCCTAGTAAAGGTAGCACGGGAATTAGCCAAGCATATTGATAAAGCGGTTCCATGTTTAGCTCTAAATATAAATTGCTTAACTACAAGAGATGATTAACGTTAATTATTGTTACATATACGATTCCTTAAGGATATATTTAGAGATGGATATTTTGTCTTGAGAAGTATATTTATTAAGCTCGATCGCAATAGAAAAAAAATTGACTAGCTGTACCCGTGTTCGGTTAAAAACGAGAGGCTAATTGCTTCTGGTTGGGATTCGTTAGGTAGACGATGAGCAATTAGGCGATCGACGTATTTACCTAAAATATCGCTTTCGAGATTAACTAAATCTCCTGTTTGTAGATAGCTTAAATTAGTTTCGGCATAGGAATGAGGAATTACGGCTGCGCTAAACCAACTGCCATCAGGAGCGCATTCAGCGACTGTCAGGCTAATCCCGTTAACGGCAATACTTCCTTTTGATACCAAATAACGACCTATTTTTGATTGCCACTGTTCGTCCATTCCCGCAGGTATACCAAAGCTAATTGACCAGGAAGTGGCAGTAGATACTGCTTCAAGTAGGCAACCGATCCCGTCGATGTGTCCTGTGACAAAGTGTCCGCCAATTTTGCTTCCCATACGTAAAGAAGTTTCTAAATTGACATATTTAGCAGCACGCTCGCGATCGCCCAAAGTAGTCCTGGCTAAAGTTTCAGGAGAAGCAGTGGCAATAAAACCTCGCTCTTTAATTGTTTCTACCGTTAAACACACCCCATCAACGGCTACACTATCACCAATTGACAAATCAGACGTAATTGCAGCGTAATTGGGGTTAATGACCGATATTTCAAAGGTATCTTGACCATGGCTCTCAATTGAACCCAAAGACTGTACCAGACCTGTAAACATGATCGTATTTCTTTGACTGGAGTAATTTAAGTGTTATTTTTTCTTGAATAGTACAGGCAACAGCGAAAAACTGAGGCATACTGTGATTAAACAGTAACATTTAGAACAGCTTCGTTCTAGTTTTCAACCATATTTGAGGTTGAAAGATGCCAAAAACATATTTACATTTATTTAAGGGTAGATACGTTTAAATTTTGCTACCTATCGCTCTTATAATCTCAAGCCTAATTACTTCAGAGGTTAAATCAATGATTGAAATGAAAATTGCAGGCATTGTCTTAAATGCTGCTAGTCGCAGTCCGATGATTTTACTCAAGGACAGTTCAGAGCGTAGAGCCTTACCAATTTTTGTTGGTCAAGACCAAGCTGACGCTATTATTAAAGCCCTAGAAGGGCATCGTCCATCTCGTCCTCTAACTCACGATTTGATTGTTAATATCTTTAATGACTGCAATATTACCCTAGAACGAATTATTATTCACTCTCTAATCGATGATATTTTTTATGCAGTACTTTGTATTGACTCAAACGGAGTCAAAAAAGAAATTGATTGTCGTCCTAGTGACGCAGTTGCGGTTGCTATACGTACTGAAAGTTCTATTTGGGTACTAGAAGAAGTCGTTGCTGATGCTTCAATTCCTGTAGATCGTGATGCTGATATTGCCGAAAGAGAAGCATTTAGAGAATTTATCTCTAGCCTCAGCCCTGATCAGCTAATTAACAAGGGAGGCTACAGGGAACAGCATTAGTATTGCTAATTTAGCATAGCGAGTAAGATAAATGCGTCAGAGGCGGTTTGGTAAAACTAATCTCAATTTATCGGTATTTTCTTTGGGGACAATGCGTTGTTTGGCTTCTCCCCAAATCTGTCGTCAAACTATCAAAGATGCGATCGCTCTAGGGATCGATCATTTGGAAACTGCCAGAGGCTATGGTCAGAGTGAGCGTTATATAGGACAGGCATTACAAGATTTGGCAATCCCACGTTCGCAAATTTACCTCACTACTAAGCTATCTCCTACTCCAAATAAGCAGCAAATGAGCAAATGGATTGATGAATCTTTGGCTCGACTGCAAGTAGATTATCTTGACTGTCTAGCAATCCATGGGATTAATACCTGGGAACATCTGGAATGGGTAACTAACTCCAATGGATGTCTGGCTGCGATCCAAACTGCAATCGAACAAGGAAAGATTAGGCATTTAGGTTTTTCGACTCACGGCAGCCTGGAATTGATCTTGGCAGCCATTAAGACGGATTTATTTGAATTTGTTAATTTACACTATTATTATTTTTTTCAGCGTAACTATTCGGCGATCGCTCTAGCAGCAGAAAAAGACCTGGGAATCTTGATTATTTCTCCTGCGGATAAAGGAGGCAAACTATACACCCCTCCAGCCAAGCTAGAAGAATTATGCGCTCCTGTTTCTCCCTTAGAATTAAACTATCGTTTTTTGTTGAGCGATCCGCGTATTACTACTCTTAGTGTCGGTGCTGCCAATCCAGAAGAATTAACTACTCCCCTACAGGTAGCCGATAAAGTTCATCCTTTGAGCAGCGAAGAACAGGAAATATTTAAAAGATTAGAAAAACAGTTAGAAAATAGTTTAGCTACAGATCTTTGTCGCCAATGCGATCGATGTCTTCCCTGTCCCGAACAAATTAATATTCCCGAAATTCTTAGGTTGCGCAACCTAACTCTTGCCTACGAAATGCAGGATTATGGACAGTACCGATACGGAATGCTCGAAAACGCAGGACATTGGTTTCCCGGTAAAAAAGGCGATAAATGTAGCGACTGTGGGGACTGCTTACCTCGCTGTCCAGAAGAATTAGCAATTCCTGCTTTATTGCGAGATGCTCATCAACGCCTTAAGGGTAAAGAACGTCGCCGATTATGGTCGGAGTAATTATTAGTATATTTATTCAAGTGTGTAAAAGCTAAAAGTGAGACAGTTGCGTCCTAAAGGACGACGCGAAGCTAGTCCTAAAGGATACCGCTTCGCATATGCTTTAGCATACCGCTCCGCATATTGTGGGGGTTCCCCCCATTGAGCCCTAAAGGACTAGCGGCGGTTTTTGGGACAGAATCTTCTGACCCAAAACGCGCCTTAGCTCCGCGTCGCAAACTGTCGAACCCGAAGGGCTAAGAGCTTATAAGATATATAGATTGACAGTCCAATATTTTACCAAGCGTGGAGCGTAAAGCCGTGTGGCTTTAGCCCACGGATATAAGCAAGCAACAGATTTAGAAGCTGTTGAGTCAAATTTATTTGGCAGTCCTAAAGGATTAGAAGTTCGCGTCACGCGGAGCTATATGCGAAGCGGTATGCTAAAGCCCGTGCATGATTCACGGATAAACCGCACTCCGCCCTTCGGTCACATTTGCCCGTGCATGATTCACGGATAAACCGCACTCCGCCCTTCGGTCTCGAAGCTTATCCGTGATAGACTAGCCCTAAAGGATTAGCGCCTGGAGGCGCGTCCTTTAGGAGTCCTTTAGGGCATATGAAATATTTATCGATACACTTTCGACCTCAAATCTTTATATATTAATGGCTAGAGCCATTGTAAAATAGAATTGTCTTCAGGTTGGGATGCCGTCGCACCGAAGTGAAAATTCTAGATGAAACAAGCTAGCACTTTTGAGGGGAAAATAGAGAGACAAGAGGTAGCGATAACTCTTTAAACAGCACAGTAACCGATTAAAGTCGGCGAATGAATTAGTCAACATAGCGTTGTAAACAGTAATTGGGAGTAATCCCCGTAAGGTAGGGCATACCTAAACTCTAGTTGCAATATACTAGTACGCTTGGAGAGCTATCCATGCATTGGACAACTAGATAGCAAGTGATATTCTAGTACGTTCGGATAGGACATAATCGTGTAAGACGTGATTAGATTTAGGTCGAAAGTGCAGTGATTAGCTCAAGAATCCCCGTTGTTTTTAACACGGCGAGTGTCAAAAATGGATACATACTCTATTCTTAATCAAACCCAGCGTCAGCTTGTTAGTGACGGTGAAGTCAAGCCGATATTAGCAGATCTTACTGGCAAAACCTTAGTTTTACTTTGGTCGCAGCTGGGAGACTTTGATAATTTAGAATATGCGTGGTGGCTCAAACGAGAGTCAGCAAAACTTGAAGCTAAAAAAATTGCGGTTAAAGCTGTGGGAATTGGCGATCGCAATTCGGGATTAAAATTCTGTGAATACACGGGTTTTCCCCCAGAGTGTTTGTCTGTCGATCCTACCGCCGAGATTCATCGACAATTAGGGCTTTATCAGGGATTAACCAGCAAAATTCCGCTTTTATCTGCAAAATATAGTGCTTTTTTGAATTTAATGCTGATGTGTGCGGGTATTGGTAGTCCAGGAACGCTATCTGAGGTGTTTCGGGGTTACACAGGCGATCGCGCTGCGCCACAGTTGATTCAAAATGAAGAAATTATTAAAAATACTCCCCTGCCAAATTTTAAAGGCTCGATATTTAAGCTGGCAGGCGGAGAAAACTTTCAACGTCCATTTGAACTTGCTACCCTCAGACTGCGAAACATGACGGAGGTGTTGAGTAACTGGAATACTTATGTTCCTGATGCGACTTATCTAACTCAGCGTGGCGGTACTTTTTTATTTAATGCTGATGGGAAATTACTTTATGAACATCGCGATCGCCATATTCTCGGTTTTGCTGCTAACATGAGCAATCCCTTGTCATTTATCAATGAATATTAAACAACTGGCGTTGCTGATTCATGTAATGAGGTACAAAATGCTACTGTTTTTAGTGAAGCACTTTCGTTGCGGGGGTTCCCCCCGTTGAGAAAAGTGCTGAACCCAAAGGGCTCTTAGCTTTTAATTTTTAAGTAGTTTTATGTTTTCAGTAGATAAGTAAAATAATTATTTAGCATTACAATTAAGCAATGCCAAACAATTTAGCCAGCTCAGATAGAAATTGTTTTTGAGCATCTCTTAATTCGGCGGTAGGACGCGCTTGTTGAACCAGTGCGATCGCTTTTTCTGGGTCTTCTTCTTCAGCAACCAAGTAAGCAGCAAGTAACGTTCCTGTCCTGCGATTGCCACTGGTACAGTGAACTACTACTGGTTGATTATCTTCTATTAATAGCTCGGCAAATTGAACAAACTGCTTGACCTGATCTACAGTCGGCGGTTTACCTCCTGTAATGGGTAGCCAAAGAACTTGAAATCCAGCCTCTTTATATTCTTCAATTCCTGAAGGTTCATCCATTACCGAAACAATACCTCGCATTCCTGCTTGATAAAGTTGGGGTAAATCTTCTAAAGGAGGTCGAGACATCCCTGCTAGTTTTTCTGGTACGAGCCACCAAACATAATCGGGATATGGTACTGAAACTGACATCGATATATTCTCCACAAGAGTCATTACATTATTTGATAAAAGAAAAAATCTTTTAAGAAATTTGCTGAAGATAGGAAAAAATATTTACTAAACAGCAACTAGCTTGAGGATTGTTAACATCACATCCACATCTAATGTTTACAGTCATGACGATACCGCTAATAAGAAAGCATCGTTAGCCCTATCATGACCCCTAAGCTGGCAATAGAACGTAGTTGAGATAACTAACCAATGCATTTAAACTGACTGCTCCAAATAGAACGATCGATACTGGTGTAAGACAGCAAAGAGCAGCGATCGCAGTTCCTAATAAGCTAGTAATCAGTGCTATTTTTGGTTTTATTTTTGTTATCCCGTTCAATTATTCCGCAGATTTTACCCTGACAAATTTCTGTAGCTACAGCCGATGAATCGGGTATTATGGTTTCAATTTGCTCGTACCGTTCGGAAAGTTCTTGGCGAAATGCCAACATTTCTTGAATTCGCTGTTCTAAATCATTAAGATGTTTCTCGACCATAGCTTTTAGATTGGCACAGGGAGCAACGCCTTTAGCCCTAATCTCAATCAGACTCTTAATTTCTTCAAGAGATAGTCCAAAATGTTTGGCTTTTTGAATAAACTGCAACCGTTGTTCGGCTTCTTCTGAATAAATACGATAATGTGCAGTATTGCGCTCAGGTTCATTTAACAATCCTAAACGTTCGTAATATCGAATTGTTTGAGTTGAAATCCTCATTTTGTGACTCAGTTCGCCAATAAGAAATCCTTTTTGGCTCATTATTGCCCTATTCCAGCAGCTATCAGCATTTCACGAGATACAGGCTTTTGATTCTGACAGCATTCAGCCAGTTGACCATTAACAACTACAGCAGGAATTCGATGAATTCCATAGTTCGCTTTTTTTTCAAGACAATTATCAGTGGTATATTCCTCACGCAAATCGTAGATTTTCACTTCACAATTAGAGCAAGCTAAATCTCTGACCAGTTTGACGGTTTCATCACATAGAGGACAACCAGCAGTAAATAC
Organism: Coleofasciculaceae cyanobacterium; assembly: GCA_036703275.1. Lineage (NCBI taxonomy): Bacteria > Bacillati > Cyanobacteriota > Cyanophyceae > Coleofasciculales > Coleofasciculaceae > Coleofasciculaceae cyanobacterium. The sequence continues at coordinate 213,240 of DATNPK010000089.1, forward strand.
TTCAACTAAATTCTTGGACATTTTAGACCTCTGTTTAAATCTTCCAAGATTAGTCTAAACTTTATACCTAACTATAATGTCAAGGGTTTATTCCTAACTTTTCTGTGAGCAACTTGACAAAAAAGCGATCGCCTCTTCAGTATGAAGACGAATCTGGGGGACATCCCCAACTGATAAAATCCACCTATCTTCAATTTGTTCTAATTTCCAATTCCGATCTGATCGTTGGGACAGAATTAGCCAGTAGTTTGATTCCTGGCACCGAGATAAAACCCAACGTTCTGGCTTGACTAACTACTGGATCGAGCAATTTGAAATCTAAAGCTGAATTTACCACCGTCATTAAAACTTTAAATTAACCTCATTAAAACTAGCTTAAGCGAGATACATTTTCTCCAGAGGCGCTAACTAAATTGGTCAATTAATCTAGCCACTCGCTCTTTAATTTCATCTCTGACACGGTGAAACGTTTCAATAGGCTGTCTGTCTGGGTCATCTAATTCCCAATCTTCAAATACTGACTGTGTTACCCATTCAGCAGGTAAACCAGTACCACAGCCACACATGGAAATAACGGCATCGTAATCATCAGCCTTAAAATTACTCAAAGGATCTGAGGTTTGCTTACTAATATCGATGCCAATTTCTGACATCACCTCAATAGCCGTAGGGTGTACTCGACTGGCTTCTAAACCAGAAGATGTTACTTCTATTTTGCCCTCTCCTAATGCTCTGGGGAAACCTTCAGCCATTTGAGAACGACAGGAATTACGACGACAGACAAACATAACTTTTTTCATGGTTTTTAAAACTATTTATTGGCTGTTAATTCTTGGGCTTTTCTCTCGCTGTAACGGTCGGTCAAATAATCTACCCGATCTCGTAGTAGTAAGGTAAATTTATATAATTCCTCCATCACGTCTACTACCCTGTCTCGGTAAGCAGAATCTTTCATCGTGCCGTCTTCATGGAACTCTTGATAGGCTTTAGCTACCGAGGATTGATTGGGAATAGTAAACATCCGCATCCACCGTCCTAATATCCGCAGAGTATTAACGGCATTAAACGACTGCGAACCACCGCTAACCTGCATCACTGCTAAAGTTTTGCCCTGAGTTGGACGTACCGAGCCAATAGTTAGAGGTATCCAGTCGATCTGATTTTTGAGAATACCCGTAACATTGCCGTGCATCTCGGGAGAAGACCACACCTGACCTTCGGACCATAGGCTCAAGTCTCTCAACTCTTGCACTTTGGGATGGGTTTCTGCTACCTGTCCTCGTAGTGGTAGTTCTTGGGGATGAAAGAATTTAACTTCTGCCCCCATATCGGTAATAATTCGGGCTGCTTCTTCTGCTACGAGACGACTATAAGAACGCTCTCTTAAAGAGCCATATAAAAATAGAATTCTCGGTGGATGGTCGAAATTGGTCATGGTTAAATCTGTACTACAGCAAAGTTATCGATAAGGACTTGCACAGCGAGGGTCGAGTAAGGTCGCTTTTTCGGGTTGTCTGGGAAACCAATTAGCTGTGCGCTTACAGAATTCCACCAGCATCAACATTACCGGTACTTCAATCAGTACTCCTACAACTGTTGCTAAAGCTGCACCAGAATTAAGACCGAATAAAATAACTGCCGTCGCGATCGCAACTTCAAAATGGTTACTTGCCCCAATTAAGGCAGCGGGGGCTGCATCTTCGTAATGAAACCCTAATTTCAAGGCTGCAACGTAGGTAATAAAGAAGATAAAGTTAGTCTGTAGAAATAACGGTACGGCAATTAAAAGAATATGTAGAGGATTATTGACAATTAATTCCCCTTTAAAAGCAAACAGCAGAACTAGAGTTAAAAGTAATGCTGCGATCGCCACTGGAGAAAGATAGTGCAAAAACTTCTCTTCAAACCAACGTCTTCCTTGATGGTGAAAAATCCAGTAACGGCTGAAAACTCCTGCTGCTAGAGGTAAACCGACATAAATCAAAACTGATAAAACAATCGTTTCCCAAGGTACAGTAAGATTATTAGCTGAAAGCAACCATTTACCCAGAGGTGCATAGAGAAACAGCATCGCTAGGGAGTTAACTGCTACCATTACCAAAGTATGTCCTTGGTTACTGTAGGATAAATAGCCCCACATCAGTACCATTGCCGTACAGGGAGCAATCCCTAGTAAAATCGTCCCTGCTATATAGGAATTAGCCAGGGTAACTTCTACACCCCGTATTAATTCTGTTTCTGATAACCAAGATTGAAATAGCCAACCGAGGAAAAACTGAGAAAACGCCACCATTGTAAAGGGTTTAATCAGCCAGTTGATTACCAAAGTTAATAATACTGGTTTCGGAGATTTTGCGGCTTTTTTCGCTTGGGAAAAGTCAATTTTCACCATGATCGGATACATCATGAAAAATAGACAGATAGCAATAGGAATTGAAACGTTATAAACGCTCATCGCATCCAAGGATTGAGCCACCCCAGGGAAAAGTTTGCCTAAAGCAATCCCCGCAACAATACACAGAGCTACCCAAAGAGTAAGATATTTCTCAAAGAAACTAAGCTGACTGCCAGCTTTAACAGCTTTAGCGTTGATTTGTGAGTTTTCTGGGTTCATAGAAATTACTTGTTTAAGAATTAATATTGGGCTTGTCTCCGCAAGAGTTCGGGTATGCTTACATTGAACTGAGATTGACCATCAAAAACAGTTCCTACTTCACCTCTGTAAAAGGTAACTTCATTGATTTGATAAGCTTCATCAGGTAGGGGAACATAGCCTACTTGACTAACAATCTTTGAAGCATTTTCGAGATAGAATTCTGTAAATCTAACCAATGCCTCATTTTCTCTAGCAGCAGCGTTGACGTAGACAAATAGAGGACGAGCTAAAGGTTGATACTGAGATTGCTCGACTGTTTCTACTGAGGGTAAAACTGCTCCTTCCCCGCTATCAACAGCTACAGCTTTCATTTCAGCAGCACGTTGTTCGTAGTAAGCTAAACCAAAGTAACCCAAAGCATTAGGATCTTGGCTTACTCCTTTTACTAAGACATCATCATCTTCACTCTTGGTAACATCGCTACGACTTGCCCCTGCTTCTCCGACTATAGCTTCGGTAAAATAATCAAAAGTCCCTGAATCTTCACCAGGAGCATAGAAATTAAGCGGTGTATCGGGAAAACTCGGTCTTACCTGATTCCAACGAGTAATTTTTCCTTGAGCGTCGGGCGACCAAATTTTAGCCAACTCTTCGGTGGTAATCGAACTAAGCCAATTGTTAGCTGGATTAACAACTACAGTCAGCGCATCAAAAGCTACGGGTAACTCTATGTATGCCACCCCTGCTTCTCGGCAGGCTTCCATTTCTTTTAGTTGGATTGGACGAGAAGCATTATTAATCTCGGTTTCTCCACTACAGAATTTATCAAAACCACCACCAGTCCCCGAAAAATTGACCTCAATATCTACTGGTTTCTTTCGACTGGCTTGATAATCTTCGACAATTTTCTGAGTGATGGGATAGACGGTACTAGACCCATCAATCTTTATTGATTGGTTTTCTTGAGCAGTTAGAGAGTTAGTAAAACTCAGCCAAGCTACTGTTAACCCTAAACTAACAACCAGAATTGAGGTTAATTGTGTTTTGTCTCGAGCATTCATTTTTACTTACTCCACTAGAAATCGCAGGAGTAGTTTTATCATATATCAAGTTTAGTTGATATATAAAAAAATGTTGATGCGTTAGATTCTAAGGTGTAGAGTTTTAATTTAAACAGCACCAACTATGACTATATGCGTTTATACGCTCGATAAAAGCCTTAAAAAATTACTTACAGCTTCTCGCTGGTAATATGTCGCCCAAACGTCGATATTCAGCCAAATACTGTTCGAGAATGACAAATTGAGCCAAATTAAGACTATAGTACATCCAACGACCTTCTTGACGAGAACGAATTAAGTTAGCTTCTTTGAGATTTTTGAGATGAAAAGATAATTTGGATTGGCTAACCTCAAGTTTTTCGCATAGTTCACACACACAAAGTTCTTGAGAACGCAGTAGTTCAATGATTTGTATTCTCAAAGGATCCGAAAGCGCGCGAAAACCTGCCCAAACCAAAGTAGAGTCTTGAGTAGTAACTTGTTGCATCAAAGTTTGTTGATATGTTTTTTTTATTCTAATCAATTATTAATTGACCAGCTATCCGAAGTCTAGTTATCAAATGTTTTTTTCCGACGCTTAATTATCCAGTAAATAGAAGTTATGAGAACTAAGGTTAAAACGATCCAAGAAAATGGTTTGAGATATATACTAATCCGTTCGTAATTTTCACCCAAAATATAGCCTGAATACGTAAGTAATATTACCCAAACAATTGAGCCTGCTGTTGAATAAATCAAAAAAGACAGCAAAGGCATTTTGCTAATCCCTGCGGGAATAGAAATGTAAGTTCTGATTCCTGGTACTAAACGACCGATCGCAGTTGCTGCATAACCTCGGCGATCGAACCAGCGTTTTGCTTTCTCTACATCTTCTCCAGATACTGTTAACCATTTGCCATGCTTATCGGCAATTTTTTTGGTTCGCTTTAAGCCCCAGTACTTGCCTAAAAAATACCAGGGAGTCGCTCCAAGTACCGATCCGATCGTTCCAGCCATGACTACAAATATAAACTCTAGTTTTCCTTGAGTTACAGTGAAACCAGCCAAAGGCATAATCAATTCAGAAGGAATTGGCGGAAATATATTTTCTAATGCCATTAATAAAGCAATTCCTATATAACCGAGAGAATTAATTGTATTAATAATAGATTCAAACATTTAATTATTATTTGATAACTTTAATTGAGTCAGGTTTTTCAAGATCTCAATAATTATTGTTAGAAAATTGAAAATTTTTCTGATTCGCAATTTATATTCGATCGCTCAAACATAAATTTAGTCTGTCTTTGCCCAGGGTACTCAAGAACTTGATTTGAGCGTGAAGAGAATTTAGAATAAACAAAATTTATTGACAACTCGAGTTTCTTGGTTTTTCAGCTAAAGAACAACGTCACTTTTAATAAATTCCCACAATTTAATTGGTTGAAGTTTATTGAAAGTTGATTAAAATATTAGCTTTTAAACAAACAATTACATTCTTATATTTTTAATATGTACAGTAATAAGTGCATCCCACTCTGGATGTAGATCGATCTAGCGGTTTAGTGAATTACCAAAGCATGATTAGTTTATTTCAGGCAAAAAATAATAGTGCTTATGAAGTATATTTGAACTATTATTAGAAAATATACGTAAATAGACTGCAAATCAAATTGAATTAAGTAGGATCACGGTTGATTTTGCTCTAAATAAAAAGCCTAATATAGGTTATAGCTCGAAATAAAACAAAGCTATTGCAGTAAGAATGCATTAAAAACCAGTCTTTAAGTGATTAGGAAATATTACTCAGCCATGAGATAAAGCAAATAATCACCCGATCTGGAAAATATTCATTTTTACATTTTCAATCATTTTAGTAAATCTGCAAGTATTACATAATTCAAACTTCTTGAGAGTATTTACTAATAATCACCATCCAAAACAATAGTGTTAAATAATTATTTCTACCCAGGAGTCCACCATGAAAATTCAGAATGTAATCGGAATTGATGGCTATACTTTATTGATTTATCGTTCTTTGGATCAGCTTTATCGTTTTAGTATTATTGACTTCTCAGGAATTGCATTTAACTTCGACAGCATCTTTCTAACCGCAGAAGAGGCAAATGTCAAAGGACGCGCAGCGGTAGAAATTGCCTGTGAATTTGATGGTAATCTTTAATAAGCTTGAGACATAATCAGAGCCAAAGCTTCGGTGCGATCGCTTAGGTAGATTGACGATTAAATGGTAACTTGTGCTACGAACAATAAAAGATTAAGTTTTTTAAATGAGCATTTTACCTATAATTAATGAATAAACTTCACCAGGTCTTAGTTAAACCCGAAGCTTGCTTCTATGGCTATCTAAAGTTTCTTTACTTGTCTGCTACATAAGTCTTTACCATTAATATTACCATTAATCATAGTGCGGCATTAATGAAAGGAGAAATAACCAGAACTCTATAGCTATCGAAATTGATTACTCATTTAGTTCCCTATGGCATTACTATTGATGGTCAACATACAGGTCGTTCTCGCAGTTGCGATTGAGAACTAATTAAATACTACGTTTTAAAACATGGTTTTTACGGTAAAAGAGGCTAAATCAGTTAATTTTGGTCAAATACGATTAGAAATACGCAATTTGCAGCAGAGTTTGGTAGAGTGGCGACGCAGACTGCATCAAAAACCCGAATTAGCTTTTGAAGAGCAGATTACGGCCGAGTTTATTCGGCAAAAACTTGAAGAATGGGATATTCCTCACCAAACCGAGATTGCCAAAACAGGCATTACTGCTACTATTTCCAGCAACCGTTCTGGAAAAGTTTTAGCAATTCGTGCTGATATGGATGCTTTACCAATTCAAGAGGCCAATGAAGTAGCTTATCGATCGCAACACGAGGGCAAAATGCACGCCTGCGGACATGATGGACATACAGCGATCGCTCTGGGTACAGCGTACTATCTCAATCAGCACAAAGCCGACTGGCAGGGAACGGTAAAAATTATCTTTCAGCCAGCGGAAGAAGGGCCTGGGGGAGCTAAACCCATGATTGAAGCAGGAGTCTTACGTAACCCCGATGTTGATGCCATTATTGGCTTACACCTGTGGAATAATCTGCCTTTGGGAACTATAGGAGTTCGCCCTGGAGCATTTATGGCTGCGGTGGAATGCTTTCGCTGCCAGGTTTTCGGGAAGGGTGGTCATGGAGCAATGCCCGATCAAACCGTAGATTCAATTGTAGTAGCCAGTCAGATCGTTAATGCCCTACAAACAATTGTGGCGCGGAATGTTAAGCCTTTGGATGCTGCTGTAGTTACCGTAGGAGAATTACACGCAGGCACAGCTTTGAATGTAATTGCGGATACCGCTAAAATGAGTGGTACGATTCGCTATTTTAATCCAGAATTAGAAAGCCTGATTCGAGATCGGCTAGAGGCAATTATTTCTGGTGTTTGTCAAATGCACGATGCAAAATATGAACTCAACCATTGGCAACTGTATCCCCCGACGGTTAATGACAATGCGATCGCTGAATTAGTTCGCTCGGTAGCAGTGGAAGTAGTAGAAACTCCTTTAGGAGTAGTGCCAGAGTGTCAAACTATGGGTGGAGAAGATATGTCCTTCTTTTTAAATGAAGTACCTGGATGCTATTTCTTTTTAGGTTCGGCTAATCCAGCCAAGGGTTTGGCATATCCACACCATCATCCCCGCTTTGATTTTGATGAGACTGCTCTGAGCATGGGAGTAGAAATGTTTGTCCGTTGTGTAGAAAAGTTTTTGAATGATTGAAAAATCGCTATCGCTGTGATCGAGGGATAATTTGACCGTGAACGGTCAAAAGTATTATCTTGGCTTATCTATCTACAGTAAAAGAACTCGTTTGAGAATTTTTAAAATACTGATAGGTAGTGCGGGATGCCTCCTGGATAAATTCTTTAGCCTCAAGAGAATTATCTGGACGTTTAACTAACATAGAAGCTATGTAGCGTTTCCCGCTGGGCATATCAATAATGCCAACATCTCCCAACACAGGCTTGATATCTCCTGTTTTATGAGCAATAATTGCGTTTGATTCTAAACCTTCGGGTAGCAAAGTATTTCTGACGATATTACGCATAATATATAAAAGCCGATCGCGCGATCGCGAAGAAATTATATTTCCATTGTCAATCTTGACTAGTATATTGCCTAAATCTTCAGGGGTAGTGGTGTTAGTTCCAGTTAAATCTGGCAAGGGATTTCGCAATCTAGTTGCTTTTAAACCCATTTTGTCAAATCGCTGGTTTAATTGCTCCATTCCCCCTAAGCGTTTAATTAGCATATTAGTAGCAGTATTGTCACTAATCGTCATCATTTTATCGGCAGTCTCTAAGGCAGAAAACTTAGTTCCTGCTTTTTCGTACTGCATATTGCCAGAGCCTTCAGCAATAACATCTTCAGTAATGGTCAAGGGTTCTTCTAGCTTAATTTTGCCTTGGTCTACATCCTGAAAAAATGCTACCAAAATAGGCAGTTTGATCGTGCTGGCAGCAGCAATTATTGCGTCTCCTTTAATACTGACAAAACCTTTAGTATCTAGATCCACGATAAAAATTTCAGGCTCAAGGTCAGGATAGCGGGCGGCTAACTGCTGTAAATTAGATTTGAGAGTAATTAGTTCTTTGCCTAGTGATGCGATCGCAAATAAGTCATCCAATTTACTCTTAGTCTGGGAATTTGCTGCTACTGCGGTAAGAATATGAGAATTGTCTGGAGCGGCAGTTTTGAACGAGCCTGCTATAGAAACTAATGTCCCCAAAATTGTACTTAATCCCACGGCAATTGTTATGGCATAGATAGCCGAACGTAAAGCCAATCGAGGTTTTTTTGGTTGGATAAGTGAATTTTTTTTAGCACTACCAGATTTAGCAACAGGATTTTTTTTAGCAGCTAAGCTTGGCTTTAGTCGCGGATTATTATCTACTATTGCTTTGGCTTGAGCTTTTTTGCGCTTAGATTTAACTAAATTCTTAGCTCCAGCAGAATCACCTTTAAAATTGAATAAGCCGCGACCTTTTTGATTGACTTGACGCTTAGATCCAGCTTTAGCACCTATAGCTCTGGTAAGAGGATTTTTGCCTTTGCGATTCACTCTCAACTCCTGGAAAACAATTACAAATTAACGAAGTCAGAGATTACTCTGGCTATAGATCACGAGGGTAAAAAGGTTTGAAGTAAACTTGCTAGCGCAACCACTTTGAAGCCCGATTAACGACGAAACAAGATCCGCTTTGATCGCCGCTGTCATCTCATACTAATCCATTCCAATGGTAAGCAAAAAAGATGCAAGCTTCTACCGCTTAGTAATTCCGTATTCTCAGAAAACTTAAAACTTTTATGGTATGTGTAACTTTTAGGCAGCATTTTTGACCCGCTCTTTAAAGGTCAAAACTTAGCTTACTATTTTTCTATTGCTTTATTTTGTCCCACCCTAACTTTTACAGATATCCACGTTGTTCTTTAAGTCATTAACGGTATGATTTGCAGTCATAAAACAGTATGTGATGTTTCCCAAATAAATTACATTGATAAAATTACTGATTTATCCAAAAAAATCATGTATCAATATCAGTATCATCATTAATTAATCATCGGGTGACTTTGATTGATTGCGGTTTGCCCAGCGAATTTGACGCAAAATGCCCCTTAGCATAGCTACCTCTTCTGTCTGTAAATTAGCCTTATTGTATAAGCGACGAAACTTTTCCATTTTGATAGAAGCAGTATGAGAATATAAATAGCCAATTTCCAAAAGCAACGCCTCCAAATCCTGATAATAACCTTCTAATACTTCAATTGGCGCGTTAGTAGTTAGCGTAGACTCGATCGCTGGCTGGGGTGGAGGTAAGACTAATGGTTGAGAACTACGCTCAATTTTTAGCCAGGCTTGATAAAGTTCATAGGCGCAAACAGCTACCGCTTGAGCCAAATTTAGCGAGGGATAATCAGGGTTTGACTCGATGCAAACAAACCTTTGGGCATATTTTAGTTCATCATTACTTAAACCTCTCTCTTCTGCACCAAATATCAAAGCAGATTGAAGACCAGGCGTGAGTAACTGGGGAAGTACTATCGAAGGAGATTCCAGCTTAATTGGCACACTGCGAGAACGAACAGTAGTAGCGATCGCTTGATGACATCCAGCTAATGCAGCAGGTAAACTACTAGCAATTTGGGCGTTGCCTAAAATATCCACCGCATGAACCGCCATCAGCCTGGCTGATTCAGAATCACGATCGCACTTAGGATTGACTAGCACCAGTTTAGTCAACCCCATATTTTTCATAATTCTTGCGATCGAACCTACGTTCAACGCCCCCGCCGGTTCGACTAAAACAATTCTAATATTCGCTAACAAGTTTTGATTCATTTGTTTAAATTACACCTGATTTGAGTTAGCTTCGTTGGTATTAAACTTTTCTTAGCTGTTAGCTTTTCCTAAAGGACGACGCGAAGGACGCGCCTCCAGGCGCTAATCCTTTAGGGCTAGTCCTAAAGGATACCGGTCCGCATATGCTTTAGCATACCGCTACGCATATAGCTTCTTGCTCAAAAGTAACTTTTGATTCTCACTAGACATGGTTTATGAGGAATAATGAAATGATGTTATGTTCGTGATCCTCGACCTTTTATTTTTTATCCTTTAAGACATGGCTCGACAGCGCAATAAATCAGATCTGCCGACTAAAATTTGCCCTGTATGCGATCGCCCCTTTACTTGGCGTAAAAAGTGGGAGAAATGCTGGGATGATGTCAAATATTGTTCGGATCGTTGTCGCCGTCGTAAGCAGTCTGTCGATAGCGAATCGTAAACGAAAATACTCTCAGACTCAAAGACCTAAAAATATTAATTAAGTAACCGTCAATAACACTATTATGTCTGTTAACCAAGTACAGCCCAAGTTAATCATTCACGGTGGCGCAGGAGGGCATTTAAGAAGCGAAAAAGGAGAAGCCAAAGTTCGACAAGCACTTCATTTGATTATTGAAGAAGTTTACGATCTGCTGGCTTATGGAGGTAGTGCTATTGATGCTGTGGTTATGGGATGTCGGCTATTAGAAAATCAGCCGACTTTTAATGCGGGTACGGGTTCGGTTCTACAGTCCGATGGTCAAATTCGCATGAGTGCTGCTTTGATGGATGGTGTCAGACAACGCTTTAGCGGCATAATTAATGTTTCTCGCGTCAGACATCCAATTGAACTAGCGGAGTTTTTGCAGGGAGAAGACGATCGCGTGATCTCAGATTATGGTTCAGGAGAACTAGTGCGGGAATTGAATGTACCTGTATACGATCCGCTGATCGAAATCCGCCTCCAAGAATGGATACAGGAACGAGATGAAAATTTTGATAAGGATACGGCGGGAGTAATTGCCGAACAGGCATTAATTCATGAACCCCGCAAAGGCACAATCGGCGTTGTAGCACTAGACTGCAACGGTAAGATTGCAGCAGGAACGTCTACGGGGGGGAAAGGTTTGGAAAGAATTGGTCGAGTTAGCGATTCAGCAATGCCCGCTGGTAATTATGCCGATGCTTCTGCTGGAGTAAGCTGTACGGGTATCGGCGAAGATATTATGGACGAATGTTTAGCTGCCAAGATTGTAATCCGCGTTACCGACGGAATGTCCTTAGCCGATGCGATGCAAAAGTCGATGAGCGAATCTCGTAGCCGTAAACGAGATTTGGGGGCAATTGCGATCGCTGCCGACGGCACTATTTCTTGGGGTAAAACTAGCGAGGTGATCTTAGCTGCCTATCATGATGGCAAAAAGATTGGCGATACACTCAACTGGAATAATTCAGATCTAAGCGGCTATCAATCAGGTAATTAGCAATCATCTACGTAATACTGCTCCATCTTGCTGCATTGTGCTAAGTAATGAAGGGGATAATTTACTTAAATCGACATCTAAATCTACAAGCGATGCTTGGCTGAAATTGGGATAGGGATTGGTAAGTTTCCAGCGAAAAGTGTACAAAATTTCCCATTCTGCTGTCTGCTTTGTGGGGTCATATTGTTTGACTCCAACCAAGTTAGTCACAAAGTCGATCGCTTCTCCTGGTTGCAGGCGATAATCTACGGGAGAATCTTGAAAGACTAGTTCAAATTGCCCTAGGTTATTGGGATTTTGAAAATGATGACGAGGTTGACAGCGATCGCACTGGACTAAATCCCAGTAAAAAGGTAGCTCGTCTGCTGAATCATAATTATATCCACCTTTTGGTGGATCGTTGTATGGTGTATGTACTACCTGCCCCGCTTTGTTGGTAATGCCATAGGGGTCTTTTTCTACATAGTTCACCCAGTTAAAATGGTCATAGTTTAAACTTGAGGCTAATTTATTAAGATCGATGTTTTGACCTTGGCTATTTTTAGGCGTAAATTGAGTAATTATTTTCGGACCAATAAATTGATGCGTAATATCTTGAGCGTAAGCAAAGCTGTGGTTTTTTCTCAAAAATTTATCACGTTCGACTGAGGCATTTTTTCCAGGTTCACTTACACTTACTTTGGTGTCTAAAAACGGGGAAAATATGACGCAAATAGTAAAAATACTTAAAGACAAATTTTTAAACTTCATTTAGGTCGATCAATTGAAACTTGGTTAATACACCCATGCTATTACGCATTTTTACTTAAGGCATTACACTGAGCTTTAATTGATGAAATCTTGATACGGATCGCTTGATGCTTGATATTTCCTTAATGAAAAAGCGAAAAAGAACGTACTTTAGGTTATTAAAAATCTCAAAAATCAATGAACTTACGTAAAGTCGGGAGATTACTCCGAGAAACTTTTAAACAGTGGCAGGAAGACAAAGCATCTCGGATCGCAGCAGCTTTAGCCTATTACACGGTTTTTTCTATTTCACCTTTACTGGTAATTGCGATCGCGATCGCGGGGGCGTTTTTTGGGCAGCAAACGGCACAGGATCAAATTATCGCTCAGGCAACCGATTTAGTCGGAAAAGATGCAGTTAAACCAATTTTGTTGGCGCTAGATAATATAAGTCAGCCAGAAATTAGGGGAATAGCGTCTTTAATTAGTATTGGAGTTTTGCTACTTGGTGCTTCAGGAATTTTTGCTCAACTGCAAGATGCTTTAAATACGGTTTGGAAAGTTAAACCACAGCCAGGGCAGGGCGTTGGCATATTTATTCGCAAGCGCATATCTTCTTTTTTGATGGTGTTAGCGATCGGTTTTTTGTTGATTCTGTCTTTGATACTTAGTGCTATTGTCTCTGCCTTGAGTAAGTATCGAACCGACTTTCTCCCTGGTTCGGCAATTCTTTGGGAAAACTTGGATTTTATCGTCTCTCTGGGCTTAATGACTTTTTTATTCTGCCTAATGTTCAAATATGTTCCAGATGTTAAAATTGCCTGGAAAGATGTGGTGGTTGGCTCAGTAATTACCGCCCTGTTGTTTTTGTTCGGTAAATTCTTATTAGGCGTATATATTAGTAAGGGCAGTCTGGGTTCAGCCTATGGTGCTGCTGGCTCTTTAATTGTCTTTCTTGCTTGGGTATATTATTCAGCCCAAATTGTTTTGCTGGGGGCAGAATTTACTCAAGTTTATACGCGGATGTATGGTTCAAAAGTACGGGCAAGAAAATATTCCCAGATTGATTAAGTTATCAAGTTATAGTCTGTCAATCAGGTTGAAATAGCTGTTGAAGTAGTTATAGCTGTCATTTGTTATTTGTCAGGTGATTGAAAATTAATTAGATTGCTCTAGTGCTGAAGATTCGCTGGATTTTGCCAGATAAATGCCAACTAAAATTAAAACTAAAGCAATACCGTTAGTAATGCTGATTTGTTCGGCAAATATAATCCAAGCTAGTAGAGCAGTAATTAAAGGTTTTAGCAGGGCAAATATGCCTACAAAACTCGAAGAGAAGCGTTTGAGACTGTAGACAAGTAAACCCTGTCCAAAAGTCTGGCAAATAACTGCCAAGGCAATTATAATTAACCAACCTGACCAGGAAATAGGTAAAATTTGAGTATCTGTGAGGCAAACCACGGGCAAAACCATCAAAGTACCGCAACCACATCGCCAGAACAGCACTTTGTCAGTAGTACAATCGCGATCGCGTAGGTAGCCGACAATCAAAATATTTGCTCCATGCAGGGCAGCAGAAAATAGAGCCATACCATCACCCAGCAAATGAGCTGTACCCAACTGTAAATCATCCCAGCCAATTGCCATTCCCCCAATCGTTGATAACATCATGCCCAAAATAAATTGGCGATCGAAGCTTTGTTTTAAAATTAACCATGCCCCTAAACTAATAAACAAAGGAGTAAGACTACGCAGTACAGTTGAACTAGCAACACTGGTCTGAGTTAGAGATATTGCCCATAAGACGGCAGAAAAAGTGGCGCAAAGACTAGCCAAAATCAATAAACTTGCTTGTTTATTCTCAAAAAAAGCTACTTTTGCGGGAATTTGCGGAAATTTGGGGTCAGTTTTAGTTAGTTGCCAACAACCCGTAATAATAGTGGCGATCCAGAGACGATTGAAGATGGTTGCAGTAGGGCTAAGTTCTATCTCGCTGAGTTTAGTAAATATAGGCGAGAAAGCCAAAGCAATGACGGCTATAGTTAAAACTCCCAAACTTAAAACATCTTTAATTAGCTTGCTTTGAGATGAATAATTGATTTCATCAGGAGAGGTTAATAAAATATTTTTATTCAAGTTAATTTGATGTTAATCAGATATTGATAGTTGCTTAATTCGATCTTAACCATAGCATCTGAAAGTAAAATATAATTGCTGCTTCAACTAGCCTTTAACTATGTATCTGAGCATCTGACTATTCATGTCTGCTATAAATCAGAATCAACTCCGTAGCCTTTTACCCCGCTTCTATCGATTGGCTACCGTAAGCGTTTTATCTAATATGATGGTTCCTTTAGCTGGATTATGTGATACAGCTTTTTTGGGACATTTACAAGATTTGAAACACTTGGCTGGAGTAATTTTGGCAAGTATTTTGTTTGACTACCTTTATCGTATTCTTAAGTTTCTACGTAATAGTACTAATGCCATGACGGCACAAGCAGTAGGAGAAGAAGATCGCGACGGGGTTTTGTTAGCAGGTTTACGCAGTGGCTTAATTGCCATAGCGATCGCCTTACTGATTCTAATTTTGCAATATCCGATTCAAAAGCTAGGATTTTTACTTTTGTCTGGCACACAGGATATTGAACTGACTGGGGTGGAATACTTTAACGCGAGGATTTGGGGCGCACCGGCAGTATTGCTCAACTTTGTGCTGATTGGGTGGTTTTTAGGCAGAGAAAAAAATGGTACTGTACTGTTGATTTCAGCGATCGCCAATGGCTCAAATGTCTTGTTAGACTACCTAATGATCTCTCGCTGGGGTTGGGAGAGTATGGGGGCAGGTTTGGCTACCGCCCTTAGTCAATATTTAGCTTTATCAATCGGTTTAATCGCGATCGCGATAACGTTCAACTGGCAAGATTTCAAACAGTTATTACCACAAGTTTTAGAACCTCAGGCATTACAGAGTGCTGTTACTCTCAAGGCAAATATTCTGATCCGTTTTTTAAGTTTAATTTCTGCTTACGCAATTTTTACCAACGGTCCGTGCCGTCTCCGTCGTTTTATATGCCCTAAAGGACTAGCTTCGCGTCGCGGAGCGGTATCCGTGATAGACGGCGGAGTAATCTGTGACTAACCTTAGTGCTGGTATTAGCACCGAGTTGCTAGCAGAGAATGGATTGTTGTTGCAAATTGCGCTGTTGAGTCAGTTTACGATTCAAGGAATTGGCATGACGACTCAAACTTTAATTGGCAATTTCCAAGGCAAAAGCGATATTACCAAACTAATGCCGCTGATGGCGATCGCAATTATTAATAGCTTACCTATTGCCCTAATGTTCGCGCTGGTATGTTGTCTTTTCCCGCACACATTGTTTGGCTTGTTAACCAGTCACAACGAAATCAACCAGGGAATTACTCAATATACCGTTTGGTTGTTGCCTCTTTTAAGCTTTACCGCGATCGCATTTATGCTAGAAGCTTATTTTATTGGTTTAAAAGCAGGCGCGGTATTACGTAACGCTTCCTTGATTGCTTTCTTATCTGGCTTTTCTTCCTGTTGTTACTTCTGTCTGGTATTTTGGTAGCGTCGATCTATTGTGGTTTTCTCTCACTGTCTATATGTTTGCCTTGGTAATTTATCTCGGTTGGCAGATGTTAAAAATGCAGCGCAGTTTAACCCAACAAATAATTACATCCCTAGAAACCGTGCAGTAATTAGCTTAAATTTTAACTAACTTGTTGCACTTGTTCGGCACTTTCTAGCAAAATTTGCGGATTTGCTTGTTCGGGAGAAACAATACTGCCTAAACCAGTAGCTTCAATCGTAACTTCGGGATTAATCAGCATATTTCTGCCAGATATGGCGGTTGCTGCGTTTTTATCCCAAATGTTAGCCAGCTTTTGGCGAATATTATCAAATTCTGCCATATTTTCAAAATTAATCAAGGTGAAGTAGCGTTTGATTCCTTTGGTATCTACTTCCATCGCATAGACATCAAATTTAAGCTGGGGACTTTGGGGAAACTTGACTAAATTCCCTGATAAAGTTTTAGGCTGACCATTCCAGGCGGCGATCGCATCTATTACTTCTATGGGTTGTCCTACTGTAGTATCTAATTGAAGATGTAATGGTCTTTGAGGATATTGTTGAATTTGATAGGTAAGTTTAATGATATCTCCCCGATATAAACCCTGGGTATATTCTGTTGCGGAGACAAAAATCGGGATTACCGCATCCTGATATTCGATCACTAAGATTTTGCCAGCTTCGCCAATGGCGTGTACTGTAGCGACAATGCTGGTTTGCTTCTTTAATTCAGCGGCGATATTTGTCTGTCTTTCATAAGGCGCAAAACCTTTTGGCTGCGCCCAAGGTTCAATAACTTGAATCGAATTTAAGGCAATATGTTTTTGTGGACTAGGATTGGCGATAAACTCACCCTGAATACAGACAAGATCGTGACGATTAAGTCGGTTTAGCGTCTCTTTGGTTTCCCGCTCTTTGGTTATTAAAGAAAATTCTCGATGACTAAAAAAATCAGTTGGTTCACGCACAGCCATGACATACATCTGAGACTCTTCGGCTGCACCATGAATTCTGCCTAACAATCCTGTATTGGTTAATTCCTGAGATAAGCGTGCCATTGACAAACCTTGATAGGCTTCGGGATTGTAGGTACAAGTATCAGCAGGAGAACTGAGAACTTGAGGCACAATTATTGCAATTAGGGAAAAGCAGATTAGCAGCGCGTATAAATGTTTTTTAGTCATTTACGATGTTGGAAAGTTAGACAAATACAAATAAATGTATATCAAAGATATCAGGCGATAATAATTAAGGCACTACATTAACGACATACGTTAGTTTAAAGGGTGTAAAGCTGTCGTTTTTGGCTGTACCGCTTATTTCTAGCTCATAAGCACCTGCTTGGGGAAAAATAATTTCTGCCCCAGGTATCTCTTGGTATTTTTCGACATCGATCGCCATCAATTCTGGTTTTAAAATTGGTTCTGCTGACTCTGTACGAGGAACAGCATATACCTTTAGAGCGCAGTTACATTCAGATAAAGGGATGCTATTACCACCGCGACTAGTTAAGGCAAACCAAGCTCTACTTGTCTTGCCTGCATTGGGGTTGTGGTTTGGTTCAATGTGAAATGTAGCAGCTACTTCATTAGATATTTCAACATTATGAGCAATTACAGGTACAGATATAATAGTTGCGAAAAAAAATATGCTGGCAGTTTTGAACAGTTTAAAAACCATAGATGATGCTTGATAATCAATTAATTATCCACCTACTGTACGGTAATTTTGATTGGTAAGGAACAAGTTCCATTCCCGATTGGCCAAATTTTACCTTAAATGTTTCCGATACAGTAGCACCGTCTGTTGGTTCGACAATATTTACCATAGCATCGATTGGAGCATGAGAAACTATAGCGGCGATCGCCTTTGATGGTGCAAATAAAAGTAACAAGGCACAAATAAGGCTGGCAAAGATAACTTTTAAGTTCATCTCATCTAGTATTTACCGCAATATTAATGAATTCTTAATGCTTTTCATCATATCAAAGTACAGCATGGAACTGCTCGAAGATTGTTTTTAATGTCGTTTATTATTCTAGTAAGCTAGTTTAGTCTTGCCAATTAACCAAGCATAATGATTTAAGCCAAAAAAACTATTCATGACTATCCAAAACAAATTCAATAATAGCCTTTGGTTTCAATTTATTCTGTCTCTGTTTTTTCTCTGGTGGGGATTAAACACGATCTACTCCTATGGTTGCTGGGAATTCGATCCTGATGAAGGAATCAATTTGATGAAAGCTTTTATGCTCAATGATGGCTATCAGCTGTATCAAGAAATTTGGAACGATCAGCCGCCAATACTAACTCATTTATTGGCATCAATCTTTAGTGTTTTTGAGCCAAAAGTTGAGCTTGGCCGTAGCTTTATTTTAATATTTTCTACGATTATCTTGTGGCAAACTTGGCTTGTTTTATATTTGTTTGGCGGAATTTTGCACGCTTGCATTGGCATACTATTTTTACTAATATCACCTAACTATTTAAAGTTAAGTATTTCGGTAATGGTAGGACTACCCTGCATAGCTCTAGGAATGGGAGCAATATTGAGCATTATTTGGTGGCATTCAACTCATAAGACTATTTGGTTGATTATTTCTGCTTTACTGTTGAGCTTATCAATCTTAACTAAATTATTTACATTTTTTCTAGCTCCAATTATTGTTATCGGTATTGCTTTAGATCGGGCTGAAAATATCAAAAAAACAAGTTGGCAAGAAAAACTGCGATCGCCAGCCTTATGGATAATTATCTTATTTAGTTTTAGTTTACTAATCTTGCTATCGCTTGTCGGTATCGATAATATTCATCTTTTGCTGGAAAATCATACTAGTGCGCGAAATATCGACGCTTTTCAAGATATGACGTTAAGGCATTCTCTAAGGAATGATTACAGGCTATTTTTAGGCGGATTTACAATTTGGGGAATTTTAATTGCTTATCAGCGTCAACAATGGCAAATATTTTATTTTGCAGCTTGGTCAATAACCGCCTATTTACTGCTAATCGACCATAAACCTATATGGTATCACCAAGTACTGTTGTTACATATTCCAGCAATTATTATGGTGGGATATGCTATGGGAGAAATAATCAGCAGAGCATTGCCAAGGGGTTTGTATTTAAGACCGAATCGCCGAATTATCTCGTTGTTTTTAGGTGTTGCGATAATTATTAGTTCGATACTCCTCGTGGGTGAACAAACAAAAACTACTTGGCGAGCAATTAAATCTTGGCAGAAAAATTGTAGTCACCAAACAATTTTTGTCAGTTTAGAAGCTGAATTTTTAGCTGAAATAGCTCAATTTAAATCCCAAACTAACTGGATGGTAACAGATTCACCGATCTTTGCTTTTCGTGCAGGTATTCCTGTTCCTCCCTCTACTGCCGTTCTCTCGATGAAACAAGTGGAAACAGGAAATATGAGCGATCGCCAGCTAATCGACATTATCAATCAATATAAGCCAGAACAGGTGTTCTTAAAACGCTTTAGTTGGACTGAAGTAACTAATTTTCTCAAGCAAAACTATCAGTTGCAAAAGCAAGAAGCTGATTTTAGGCTCTATATTAGGATTAAATAATTAGAACCTTATTGTTTGAAACATACAAAAGATTGAGCTAAAAGCGGTGCATCGGACGCGACGTAAGGAGCTAATCATGCACGGGCTAATCATGCACGGGCGGTCTTGTTGGTTTCCAACAAAGAGCGAATCCTAAAGGACGACGCGGAGCTAGTCCTAAAGGATTAGCTAGCGCGTCACGCGAAGCTAGTCCTTTAGGGCATATGCGCCAAGAAGCTAAAAACTAAACTATTGTAAAATTTAGCCATTTAAAACGAGAATCCTACGCCTTGTAATTTATAAATAAGAGCGTAGATGAATCGTTCTACTGTTTTCAGGTTATTATAGTTTATAGCAAATTAAATTCACTATAAATGTTAAGAGTAGTCAAGGTAAGACTTTATCCAAATAGCCAGCAGCAAGAAGCCTTGAGTCAGTCTTTTGGCAATTGTCGCTGGTTGTGGAATTATTGTCTTAATTTGATGAATGAAACTTACAAAGAAACAGGCAAAGGCTTATCTGGGTATGCGATTAAAAAACAAATACCGCAACTAAAAAAGGAACAAGAGTGGTTGAAGTTGACCTACTCTCAGTGCTTACAATCTGTTTGCTTGAATCTAGGAGTAGCTTTTAATAATTTTTTTGAACGTAGAGCTGAATATCCTCGCTTTAAGTCCAAGCACGGCAAGCAATCAATTCAATATCCTCAAAATGTAAAGAGGATATTGAATTGTTTAAGGCTACCAATGATCGGTGATGTTAAAGCAGTATTTCATCGTGAGATTGCGGGTAAATTTAAAACTGTAACTGTTTCTAAAAACTGTTCTAATCAATATTACGCTGCTATTTTATTTGATGATGGTAAGGATAAACCAGTCTCATCATCTGAAGGAAAGGCGATCGGAATCGACCTTGGTTTGTCTAATTTCGCTATTACAAGCGAGGGAAGCAAGTTTGATAACCCTAAATGGTTTAAAAAACACGAGCGTAATTTAAAACTAAAACAACAGCAATTATCTAGGAAGCAAAAAGGTTCTAATAACCACAACAAATCTAGATTGAAAGTTGCCAAAGTTCATAACAAAATTGCTAGATGCAGAGAAGATTTTCATCACAAGCTATCGCGCTCGATAGTTAACGAGAGTCAAGTTATATGTGTTGAAAGTCTTGCACTGGCTAACATGGTTAAAAACCCCAAGTTATCAGAAGCTATTTCTCAGGTTGGGTGGGGTCAGTTTTGTACAATGCTTAAGTACAAGGCAGAGCAATCCGGCAAGATTTATCAAGAAGTTGATAGATTCTTTGCCAGCTCTAAGACCTGTAATAACTGTTTGAATCGAGTAGATAGCTTAGATTTGAACATCAGATTCTGGGATTGTTCTAGCTGTAAGACTAAGCATATTGACCGTGATGTCAATGCAGCTAGAAACATCCGTGATGAGGGACTGCGAATTTTAAATTTGACCTCTGGAACGGGGGATAAAGCCTATTGTCAAACTGTAAGACGTAGTAATAGAGGACGCAAGAAATCTACTACTACGCAGGTTTCTGGATAGGAAGCTACTTTTGTAATCTCTGATTCAAAAGTAGTAGTTCACTCTTTGACTACTTTAGCTGGGAGGAAGTAAACGTCCAATAGTACGATTTTCTTCAGTAAAGCTCTGTTGAGCTACTCGCTGTATATCTTCTGGAGTAATTGTTTCTAATCTCGCTAATTCCGCAAAAATATTGCGCCAGCTACCTGTTTTTGCTTCATATTCGGCAAGTATTTGTGCCATACCCATATTGGAATCAAGAGTACGTAATAAGCCTGCTTTTAATTGAGTTTTTACCCGTTCTAATTCCATCGGTTTAACTGGTTCAGTTTTCAGGCGTTCAATTTCTGCTCTAACGGCAGTCTCTAGTTGATCGATACTAGTTCCAGGGGAGGTCAGGGCGTAAACTAGCATCAGGTTAGGATATTTATCTCCTGGAAAGCCGCTGAAGCCTTGGGCGGAGAGAGCCACCTGTTTTTCTTCCACTAAAGATTGATAAAGACGAGACGTTCTACCACTGCTAAGCAGTTCAGAAATGACTTCATATACTGGATAGTCAGGATCGCTTAGAGCAGGTATATGGTAGCCTTCTAAATACCAGGGTTGAGAAGGAAAATTCACTGTAACTTCTCTGGTTTCAGCTTGAGGTGGTTCAACCTTAGTTACTGCTTGAGGTTGAGGTTGAGACTTAAACCTGCCAAAATAAGTTTTAGCTAGTTGCTTAACTTCTTGAGGATCGACATCTCCAGCGATCGCCATGGTTAAGTTATTTGGTGCGTAATATGCCTGGAAAAACTGTTCGACGTTGTCGCGGGTTAGGTTGTTAATATCCTCGGTATAGCCAATTACAGGTCGTTTATAGGGATGGGTAGTGTAGGCAGTATCCAGAAACTCCTCGATCATTTTGCCAATCGGAGAATTATCGGTACGCAAGCGTCTTTCTTCCAAAATAACCTGCTTTTCTTTATAAAATTCGCGAAATACGGGTTCTAAAAATCTCTCTGATTCCAATGACATCCATAGCTCTAATTTGTTGGCAGGAAAGCTATAGAAGTAATTAGTATAGTCGGCTGAAGTTGCTGCGTTCATACCGACTCCCCCCGCCGTATCAACAATTTCACCATATTTGTTTTGCTTGACATACCTGCTAGCAGCAGATTGAGTAGCAATAAATTCGTCGGTTAGTTGGGCAAGTTTTGCTTCGTCTCCCGACTCTTGCGCCTGTTTGATTTGGGCAAATAAAGCGTCGAGTTTATCCAAGACTTTGGCTTCAGCACGATAGTCAGTCGTACCGATTTGTTTAGTACCTTTAAAAGCTAGATGTTCCAAAAAATGCGCTACTCCAGTTTGACCATCTGGTTCATCTACACCACCAACGTTGGCATAAGTGACAAATGAAACTAGAGGAGCTTCATGATTTTCTAGGACGATAAACTTTAAACCATTGTCGAGAGTAAACTCTGTAATCTGCGACTTTACCCGATCTAGATAAGGCTGAATTGTCGTATTGCGCTGCGTATCCTGGGGCGCTGCCAAAACAGACAAACCAGAGTAGTTCCACCATAAAATAGCGATCGCCAGCAGCATAATCCACCGCTGTTTGCTAAATATACCCAAGCAAGTTAGTTTGCTCGATCTCATTAAGTCTTCCCAATTTCTCAATTTTGTCATCCACTTATTACTGCGGTTTTACTGCGGTTATATTTTACTCAGATTTTTAGGCTGGCTGTTGTTGAACTATTGTCTAATTACCGTCGATAATATCCTTGCCCAGGGAATTACCCTAAATAACAATCTGTAAAGAATTGAGCTAAAAAAGAATTACACAGACCAAATACAATTATTGTGAAATACTAGACGATTAAACTAAACTTAAAGTTCTCAAGTTTTCAACTCCACTCTAACTTTTAATCAATTACAACCACTATTACTATGCAAATATTTTCTCAGCAAGTCTGGAAAGAGATGCGTAAAACTCCTCAGACAGAAGAAGATACGCGCACTAAAATTTTACAGGCAGCACTGCAACTATTTGCAAAACGTGGCTATGATGGCACGACCACTAAAGATTTAGCTAAGTTAGCAGGAGTAGCTGAAGGCACTCTATTCCGCTATTTTGCCACTAAAAAAGCCATTTTAATTGAGGTAGCTACTGCGGGATGGGTTGATATTCTCACTGATTTGTTGACTGAACTTAGCGAAATGGGCAGCTATAAAGCAGTATCTCAAGTGATGCGGCGAAGAATGCTTAATATGCGCCAAAATAAAGATTTAATGCGCGTTTGCTTCATTGAAGCTCAATATCATCCAGAACTAAAGGAAAGCATTCAAACCGAGGTAATCACGAAAATGACCGATGTGGCAGAAGCTTTTTTTGAAACTGCGATGGAAAAAGGAATATACCGCAAAATCGACCCCAAAATAGTAGCTAAAGTATTTTTGGGTATCTTTGCGATCGCTGGTTTTTCAGAGCAAACCATTATCGATCCTGATGCCTCACCTCAAGCTATGCAGGAAATGGCAGAGGGGATTTCTGATATTTTCCTTCGAGGAGTTTTGAACAATGAACCGTAAGCAGTGATCCAAATAAAATAGCTAATAGCTAATAGCTTTCAACAGTCTAAGTTATAGCTTAATACGATAAATCAACAACGTCCGCATGACTATTTTTACCAGAGCGAGAGTTCCGAGAAAAGTTAGAAGATATCGACCTAATCTTTGGCTAGAAAGATTGATGGCTTTAATAGCTGTAATCAACCTGACGATTGTTGCTTTCGATCTTAGCTATATTCCTCTGAGGGATTTCTGGCTAACTGGTGAAGTTACGCTAGGGGGAATTAATACTGCATACATCAAGTTTGCAGGTATTGAGTTAGATTTATTGACTCAAGATATGTCTGAGTTTATTACTCAATACGATGTGGTCAAAGGAATAATTCCGAATCGGGATACGGAAGAGTATTTGGATAAGGTAGAACAGCTAAGACAGGAATTGACAATTAATCGGGTTGATTCACCTGGAGCAAATGCTCTTTTAGGAGATTTACGCCGTCGCAGTCTCGAAATAATTCAGACTAATGCTTTTTCAGAAGCTAACAAAACTGGTAACTTAGAAAGAATTAAAAGCAAAATGCGATCGCATCTTTTTAACAGAGATAACTCAGCGAAGTCGGCATTTTGGCAGTTTTGGACTCCAGCCAACTTTGAGGGGAAGGTGACTCAAGAATTAGCGTTTTTTGACACTGAGATTCAACCCCTGATCGAGACTAATTACTATCGTGTCATTGGTGAGAATGGAGGTTATGTAGACTATTTCGGCTTGATTGACTTTCCTTTTGGCGTACTGTTTGCTCTAGAATTTTTAGCACGAAGTTGGTTTATTAGTCGGCGGCGGGTAGGAGTAAGCTGGTTAGACGCTATGTTCTGGCGTTGGTATGATATTTTTTTCCTGCTTCCTTTCTGGCGATGGCTGAGGGTTATACCT
Organism: Coleofasciculaceae cyanobacterium; assembly: GCA_036703275.1. Lineage (NCBI taxonomy): Bacteria > Bacillati > Cyanobacteriota > Cyanophyceae > Coleofasciculales > Coleofasciculaceae > Coleofasciculaceae cyanobacterium. The sequence continues at coordinate 237,661 of DATNPK010000089.1, forward strand.
GTAACGGTTCGTCTGACTCAAGCGCAAATTATCAATTTGATGTCAATTCAAAAGCAGATTAGTCAAGGGTTGGTAGCAGGAATTGCCGAAGATGTGACTGAAGTTGTAATTATTCGACTGATTAACCAGATGCAGGCTTCAATCCGCAATGGTGACGTGAGCCGATTGCTTTCACAACAAACTATTAATTCCTATATTGATATTAATGACACTAACGAAATTGCGGAAATAGTCAGAATTTTTGCTAAAGTACTGGCAGATCGAGTCTTACCCGCAATTCAACCAGAAGCCGAAACTTTGCTGCAATACAGTATAGACAAAGCCTTGAAGCAAAGCCAGGCCTATCAAGGAATTAAACTTTTCCCTGGTGGCGAGCGCACTATCACGACACTTAGTCATCAGCTAGTATCTCAAAGCTATAGTGCTTTTAGCGCCACTCTTCAGGCAGCTCTAGCAGAGGATGAGCAGTTTGATCGCTTATTAGAGAGTTTAATTAGCAATGTTGGCAAGACGGTTTCTAGCGAACTACAAGCACAGCAAAGCATGAACAAAATAGAGCTGTTATTAATCGATCTACTAGAGGAGATCAAAATTAATTACGTTGAACGCTTGTCTCAAGAAGATATTGAAGACATCCTCGAACAAACTCGTACCTTACGCAATCTAGCTCATAAGTAATGATGCTAATCTTATTCAACCTTGGGATCCGCGCATGACTAGTTAACTGAGTAATCAATAATCCTCTGTGTATGTTTTTGAGCCAAAGTTAGTAATTCAGTTGACTCGAGTGGCTGATTAATAAAATCTGACACTCCAGCCATTTTGCCTCGGACAAGATCGATCATGTTTTCTCCTTTACGAGAGATAACGAGCGGAATATTTTTAAAATCTGGCATTTTTTTGATTTGAGCGCAGAGTTCATAACCATTAGCATCAGGCATTACTGCATTTAAAAAGATTAAGCTGGGCTTATTTTCTAGTAATACCATCAAAGTTTTAACCGCATCGTTAACAAGAATAATACGATAGCCTACAGGATTCAAAATTTGAGCAGCTTGTTGGCAGGTATGAGGATTATCATCAACATAGATAATTAAAGGTAGCTCTAGTTCTTGAATATATTCTCTGGGCTGGTTATGATTCTGGTTGTAATATTTACCGTCAGCAGGGGCGAAATATAGATTAGTCAACTGTCGATCTCCAACTTGCTGCATCGCGATCGCCTTACTTTTAAGATGAGGAGCAAAAGAGCGAGCAATTTCTAAAATATCTTTTGGGGATGCGATCGCTAAATCTCTGATCGTTTTTTCACCATTAATATAAATAAATAACTTTTGATAAGCTTGTACAGCTACAGCTTGCTTTAGTTTGTTGATATTTTTGATTACAGGAGCAAAATTGGGCGTACAATCGAGACTTAATGCTTTCCAATCGATAATACGAGATTTGAGACGCTCAATAGTTTTCTTATAATCAATTTGAATAACTGGCTGCATGAATAAAGAGCTTCTTAAAATAGCTCCCATGCTGTTTGCTTGGGTTTCAAAAATTGTTTTAACTTGATTAATTTGATTACCAGCTATCAAACAATCAAATAAAACTTCTTGAACTATTGCTTGAATTACTTGTTGAGCTTGAATGATGGTAATCTGCACTCGTTTGAATAAAACAGCAATTAGCAAATATTCCCATAATTCGGAAATTTGTTGTTCTCTTAACCTAATGTCTTGGCAATTAATCTCAGGACAAATTTGATTCGTTAAACGGTACAATCTTCTGAAACGATGCATACTGCTGCTTGCCCAAATCAAATAACCTTTTTTAAAATAAAAACTCCAGCTATCATTCTGAGCAGTTGTCACGTAAATTTTACAGCTTTGTTTCAAATCGACGGCATTCTGGAATTGTAATTTAATTTTTTTAATTTGGTCATTGTTAGCTTTCATGTTTTGGCGCAGCAGTAAATTAGGCTAGTTAAAATCTCGAACTTTTTGATTCGATCCTCACAAGAGAAAAAATTGCTGCAAGCAGTATAATTACTATGCTTTTCGTAAAAACATATCGTTATTGTTAAAATTTTTGCTGTATATTCAATGGTGGATTTAGACTTTTGGGATAAAACTAGTGGTACTTGGATTAATGTTTTTACGGTTATTTTAGGAACAAGCATAGGTTTACTGCTCAAAGATCGTCTCTCCCCAAAAATACAAACTATTATTACTCAAGGGATTGGCTTGCTCACCTTGTGGATCGGCTTGAGCATGGCAAACAGTATGGGACAAGTCCAAGCAGGGGGAATTGACGGCGCAGTTTTGGGACTATTAGCAATAGTGTTCGGGGGAGTAACAGGAGAGTGGTTACAGATTGAGTTAAAGTTGACGATAATAGGCGATTGGCTCAAGCAAAAGTTTAAAGGTAAAGGTTTATTTACCGAGGGGTTTGTTGCCAGCAGCTTGTTGTTTTGTGTTGGTCCAATGACTTTAATTGGTAGCTTTAATAACGGGGTGAACGGAGATAATACTTTGCTAACTTTGAAAGCAACTATGGATGGTGTAATTTCTATTGCTTTGGCTAATATTTATGGTATTGGAGTTGGGTTTTCGACTCTAGTTATTTTAATTTACCAAGGAGGACTATCATTGATCGTTGGTTTAATTGCTAACACTGTTCCTCAAGCCGATAATAATCCTTATCTTTTAATTATTACTGGTATTGGAGGACTAATGATTATGGCAATTGGCTGTAATTTATTAGAAATAGCTAAGATACGAGTTGCTTCTTTTCTGCCTGCGATCGCTTTTGCCCCTTTAATTTATTGGTCTGCTAGTTATTTGAACAACTAAATTTTACCGTGTGTGTTCAAGATCACTGCATCATCTATTTAACTGAAGGTATGATTTAAAACATAAATACGATTATAAATACCGCCAGCTAAATGTTTGATAAAATTGCTGGCAAATAAAATTACTTTTAATTACCTGATATATATTTTAAAAAGGATGCTCGCGATGAACATCCTTTTTATTTGGTAAATTATTATGCCATAAATTAAGGCGATCGCTTTTGGGCAGATGTTAAAAGTGCTACCAGCCGAATATTTAGGCAATGTGTCAAATGCTAGCTATCAATTTAACTCCTCGCTAAATTCATTTTGGATAGTTAAAATATCTTCACTAAATCCTCGACTGATATATTAGACCTCTTGCATGAATCAGGCGATCTCCAAACTTAATCCACAATTATATAAATCAGCCGGTGCATGATTCACTAAAGTACTAGCCCGTGCATGATACACCTTCGGATAAGCGGAGCAAATGTGACCGAAGGGCGGAGTGCGGTTTATCCGTGAATCCGCGATTGGCTTTAGTATAAGCGGAGCGTCACAATAAGATTAAAACGTAACCCAACAAGTCGATTCTGTATGCCGAAATAAATTCGGCACATCTAGACTTCAAATCGGCGACGGCGATTACGATACGGCTGAGCTAAAATCCGAAAAATCTTTAAGGAACGAATAACGTGTTCTATCCACTGTAATAACTGCATGGACAGGATAATTGCTTCTTCAAACACTGCACAGAGTAAATAGAAGTTTTTATGACCCATTGCCTTGAAAGTGGCATATTCTGCCATGCGATCGTTAACATTGGCTATTAACCTTTGGCAGATCAAAAGCAGATTTGGGTGGATCAAAAGCGATCGCCGTCATCGAGGTTTTTTCTTTAGTTTGTGGATTGCGCCAATCAAAAGAACCAATATATAGCAGGTTTAGCAGACTCTACTCCTGGTACAATCGTGGGCGCGCAAAAGTATATTGAGCGAATCCTAGCGAAGTGAGAATCCGCCGATTTATACCACAAGGGTACAATATCGGAGAGAGTCGTCAAACGTTATCATCTTCAAACTTGTAGCCAACACCGACGACAGTTTTAATAAATGTAGGATTAGCTGAATCTGGCTCTATTTTCTTGCGGAGTCTTCTAATGTGCGTATCGACTACTCGTTCATCGCCAAAAAAGTCATTACCCCAAAGTTTATCGATTAGCTGGGTACGACTCCAAACCCGCCCAGGATAACTAAGAAAGGTAGAAAGAAGATTAAATTCGAGGGTAGTAAGATCTAATTCTTCAGGAGTTTGGAAGTCTAGCTGTCTGGTTGCTATATGTTGCTCTAAATCCACGGAAAAATGTTTAGTACGATAGATTTGAGAGTTGTCTTCCTGTACACCATGACGCAGGCTGCGTCGCAATAGGGCGCGAACTCTAGCAACTAATTCTCTGGGGCTAAAGGGTTTTACTAAATAATCATCTGCCCCTGTAGAGAGTCCAATTACTCGATCTATTTCTTCACCTCTGGCGGTAAGCATCAAGATATAAGGATCTTTGTTATAAGGTTGCTGACGAATACGCGTACAAACCTCAAGTCCATCCAAACCAGGAAGCATTAAATCGAGAATAACTACATCTGGTTGTTGCTGTTTAAAGATATCTAATGCTGTTAATCCATCATTGGCAACGCGACACAAAAAGCACTCTTTGGTTAAAGTTTGTTCGATTAATTGAGCGATTTCTTGTTCGTCTTCAACAATAAGAATTTTCATTTGATATCACAATAAATGATTTTAGATGTTGCTTTACTGGAGTATAAGTTGTCTCATCATTTGCTTGCATGATGTCAGCTAAAAAAAAACTGAAAGCTAAAATAATTAGGTTTTAATCTTAATAATATAATTAACTAGATTTTTTGAGATTCTTTTCTGACTACACCACTAATTGCAGCCAAAAGTATCCAGGCAAATGTATTCACGCGCAAATCGAAAATAGTGACATCTGTAAGATTAAAGATAATGTAGGAAGTAAAGGCAAGCAAATAGCTAAAAAAGATTAGTTGAAAATTTTTGCCAGACAAGTCTAAGAAAAACCTGACTGCTTGAAACATAACCAAAGCAACAACTGCAATTAATAACATTGCAGCAATAATTCCTGTCTCAGCACTCAACATTAGGAACAAATTGTGAGGATGTCCGAACCAATAATTCATTTTGGCTTCGTAAAGAGGAGTAAAGTTACGTAGTCCCCAACCAAATAAAGGACGCTCTCTAATTAGATCCCAGCAAAACTGCCATTGAGTGATGCGCAGAGTTTCTACAGGCCGCTCATACATTTGGTCTGATAGTCTAGCCCAAATAAAGGCAGGAACAACTTGGCGTAATTGTGTGCCACCCAAGTTAGGGACAAAAGAAGCCCAAAGGATTGCCGTAGCAGCACCAATAACTCCCCATACTAACCAACGCCAACCCATATAAACGGCATAAGCTATAAAGCAAAATATAGCTAGCCCCCAAGCATTGCGAGAACTAGTCAAAACCAATCCGCTGATATCTACTATTAAAATCAGCGTTAGTAAAAGTAAGGTTTGAATTTGTAGTTTAGTAGATTTTCGTTGCCAAACCTGCCAAGTTTCTAACCATAATCCTAATGTTAGGATAAAAGCGATCGCCAAATAAATCGCCAGAAAATTAGTGTAGATGAATACTGATGACATTCTCCCAGTTGGTACTCCTTGGGGAACTAGCTGCCAGCCTAAAATAGCTTCTATAAATGTAGGAGTATCCCACGCTGCAAACATTTGTCCCCAACCTAAAATCACTATTGGCAATGAGGGAAGTATTAGTAACCACGATAATTCTCTGAGTTGAACAGGCTTTGTAATTAAATACCTTAAGGCAATAAACAAAGCAAAAAAAGGTAAGAAATTAGCTAACCCTAACCAGGCTTCTTGAGAATGCTCTGCTAGTGCTGAACTAATAATTAAAAAACAGGCTAGTACTGCCAATCCTTGATTCAGAGGACTTGTAATTATCTTGCCGTAGTTATTGAGCCAAACCGTAACTAAAACTACGATTAATCCCAATGTTCCTATCGCGGGAAACAACGGCAAGATAAAGATGCTGACGCTAAAACAGAACCATGTCCAATTTTTAGCAGTTTTTAATTCACTAAACCACATTAATTTTGATCGCGATCGTTGCCTAAAAAATAAAGCGAGTTCCCACAATTAAAAGCTATTAGCCAATAAATCTGACCGCAGCTAGTCCAAACTAAACCAATTAAGGTAAATCCTGCAAACCATTATCAGGAGTGTTAGAAACTTGTCTTTGTAAATCAACGTAAGACTGATTGTAATCAGTGATTGAAGAAAGTAAGTTCCCCCTTGCCGTAGTCAGCTGAGTCTGAGCATCAATTACGTCGGTTTGAGTACCTACTCCCGCCTGAAAACGCAATCTAGCTAAACGTAAACTTTCTTCTGCTAATTCCACCTCTTTGGTTGCAGTACCAATATTATTTTGATTAGACTCAAGTTGAAAATAGGCTTGTTCTACGGCAAAACGAATCTGATTGCGCTGGTTAGCAAATTGAGTTTCCGCAATTTCAGCATCTCTTTCCGCTTGGTCTGCACCTGCACGAGCAGAGCCTGCATCATATAATCTCCACTGGAAATTTAGACCAACGCTATATTGATCGCTAACATCAAAATCATCTTCAAAGTCATCGTTTAGCGTGTAATTAGCATTAGCACTTAGTGCTGGTCTAGCATTTGATGAAGCAATGGTCCGTTGCTCTTGAGCAATCTCCCTTTGCAGCAAGAACTGCTCTAGTTCAGCACGATTCTTAAAAGCTTGTACGATAGTTTCTGCCAAAGCTAAATTCCAGATACCAGCTTCTTCAATAGCATCGGCTGTAGAAAGATCGGTACTATGGGCGACGCTTAAAGTTTCTGCTAATTGTCGGCGGGCAATGTTTTGCTCGGCTCTAGCAGTGGTTAATCTTTGTTGTGCCTGAGCTAATTCTACCTCTGCCCGTAAAACGTCAAATCTGGTACCTAATCCTGCTTGTTCTAAAAGTTGGGCATCTTTTAAAGTTTGTGAAGCATCTTCCACCGCAGCTAGTTGAATTTCTACTTGAGCATCGCTATTCTGCAAATTATAGTAATCTCTGGCAGTTTCAAATCGAGCTTGCTCGACAGTTGCTTCCAAATTTAACTCATCGATCCGCAGTTGGTTTTCGGCAGCGCGAATGCTTGCTCCTCTTCGACCACCATTGTAAATATCGTAATTGATGCCCAAACCCCCATTCAAAGTAAAACTGCTGGAGCTTGCATTGGTAAATTGATCTTCTGCTGCCTGTCTGACATCTTCTTCGGCAAGATTAGGATCATTTTCCAAGGCTGTTTCTACTTGCTGATCGATATTTTGCTCGATAGTACTATCGAGAAAAGCACTATTACCATAACTCAATCCGTTAGTCAGATCTAAAGTAGGATAAAGCGCCGATCTTTCCTGTCTTAATACAGCTTCGCCACGTTCTACCCGTATTCTAGCTTCTTCAATTTCTTTATTGTTTTTGAGCGATAATTCTACCGCCTGTTCTAAGGTAATTGGTTTTTGACTATCAACTTCAACTTCATTAGGTTGAGTGGGAAACGACAGAGGATTGCCACTAGGATTTAGCTGCTCTGTATTAGGAATTGGCTGTTGTGCTGGTTGGATAATGTCTTGCGTGTTTTGCTGAGTAGAGTCGCTTGTCTGAGCCACTTTTTCCGAAACTAACCGAGAAAAATTAATTTGAGAATTTAGCTGTGGTTTATTTTGCGCGGTAGATAATAATAATGAACCAGCTGTGGATGTAGCCTGCTTAATATCTAGCTGCAAATTACTCGCTTTGACCAAATGAGCGTAATTGTTTAAACCAGAATTAGGTGTATTTTCAGCAGTAGCTGAGATTACATTGCCGATTACTATAGCCGTACTGATACCAAATACCTGGATCAATTGATTCTTCTTACCCACTCCTCACTCCTTTGTTGATTAAGATATCTGTGCGTCAAACCTAGACAATTTTATACTTGCTATCGTGTTTATGGCATTAATCTTGTCAATTCCAACATTTAATATAAAGTAGTATATTGCTTCACCATCAGATTACAATCGAACGGTTAAAATTTTGAAATTAATTGCTTTTTAATATTTCATAATAATTTACTACAGCAATCAATTAGTATTTAACTAAACTAATTAGCGGTACGTTGGGTAGTTTCTCTTTTCCTTTTAAAGCCAGCAGTTCAATCACAAAAGCAAAACCAATCACTTCCGCTTTCATCTGAGACAGTAATTCGGCAGTAGCTTTGGCTGTTCCCCCAGTAGCTAATAAGTCATCGACAATCAAAACTTTGGCATTAGGAGCGATCGCATCTTGATGAATTTCTAGCCGATCTATGCCGTATTCTAGTTCATAAGCCACGGAATGTATTGGGGCGGGTAATTTTCCAGGTTTCCGCACGGGAACAAAACCCGCCTTGAGTTGATAAGCCAGAGGTGTCGCAAAAATAAACCCCCTCGATTCCATACCCACAACATAATCTGGGGCTAAATTTGCCGTTTGGCACTGCTCTGTCAATCGGTCAATTGTATATTGCAGACCTTGAGGATTATTTAATAAAGTCGTTATGTCTCGATACAAAATTCCTGGTTGAGGAAAATCAGCAATATCGCGAATTAAAGATTTGAGTTCCATAAATAAACGTCAATAAATTAGATTAGACTGGTTTTTGAGTAAGATAGCTATGGCATCATAGCACCAGAGATTTATTTGTTATCCTCGACAAAGAACAATCATCGATAACTATAATTTGGACTGAGTTTTACCATGAGCCAATCTGCAAGTTTAGAATCCGATTTTGCTGACTCTATAAATAGCCCCGCCTCGATTTTAAATACTTTACCAGACATATCTCTCCCTTCTAAGGGTTGTTCTCCTCATACTCAACAACAAATTGATTTGCTGCTGCTTGCTCTAGAAGCTTTAGAACTAGGGGCATCAGAACAAATGCTGGCAACGGCAAGACAACTAGGCATAGAGCCAATTATTAAACATCGTGTTAATCTGTGGCGTTTGCGCTGTAGCAATCCCTGGAGACGTTCTTATACTAGAGATTATTTGAGTTTAGATCAGGCCAAAGCATTGGTTATTATTGCAGCCTATCGAGCCAAAGACTTGATGGTAGTTATCAGACAGCTATTAGTAGCAGAACAGCAAATGCGAGAGAAAAATCTTCCTTTAGATAATCACTTTCGACTTTCAGAATATTTAGAACGATTTCGCGCTCATTTTCGTAGTCGAATGAACTCGCGCCGTGCTAAGGTATCAGCCTATATTGCCTCAGAAGAACAGCTCAATGAATTAGCCTTGTCTTTATTAAATAAGCTATTATTTTGTACTGGAACCAAAGGAATGCAGCGGGTTTGGTTTAGTTTGTTTGATGGAGAAGTGGCTTAAAAAATGAATACGAAACGACAGTATAGTTTGCCTAACTGTAATCTAATTTTGGAAGGTTTAGAAGATACCGATACCGAAAACGTTGATATTTTAGATGGAAAACCCCCGATGTCTATTTTGATTAATGCTGAGTGTCACTTGCTTGGCTCTAATCAAAAGTTGAGTGGTGGCAGCGTGTTCTTAAAAAATCTCTCCTATGCCGTAAGTAATTATGCTCAAGGGTTGCTTAGTGGGTTACCTCAAACCGCTCGCCACGCTGCCGAATATCCTCAGGTATCGATGACTAATCTAGCCGAACAACATCTTCATCGTTTAACTTTCGAGCCTGAGCCTGAGGGTGAAGAGATTAAAACCGAGATCGATTTAACTACGGTAGAGCTATTTGATTTAGTTGATGCGATCGACCAGTTTTATGCGGATCGTTCTACCTTACCTAATATGACCCTTGATTTGCAGTCCGTCAGCAGACGCTATCGTAAACCAGAACAGCCTCTAGCAGAAAGATTAACTCCTGTGGCAATTGGTTTTACTGGTTTGGCGATCGCAGCGGGAGCATTTTTTGTGATTCCTCCACCAGAAATTAGGCCGCCAGAATCGACTCCAATTAACCAAACAAATCAAACGAAGCCTTCTACTACAGAAACTACCCCTCTCAATGAAGAATAAAAACGATAAATCTAAAAATTGAAATAAATATTATTTATAATGCCTCAAACTGCTTTAAATTTAATTGCGGTAGGAATCTTCTTGATGACTATGACATCTTTACTAGGACCAATTTTTCAGATTCCTCCTGTTGTTCCCGCTGCCGTCACCTTTGGCATCTTAAGTTTAGCTACAGTAGACACCTTAAGTTGGAATAGTAGAGGCGTTTCGCTTTTGCTAGACTTGTTTGCCTCACAAGAACAACGTCAACGTATTATTAACCATGAAGCAGGACATTTTTTGACCGCTTATTTTTTAGGAATACCGATTACGGGCTATACCCTAACTGCTTGGGAAGTTTTAAAACAGGGGCGCTTAGGTAGCGGTGGGGTAAGCTTTGATACAGAAGCCTTAACAGCGAGACCATTTCAATTTGAGGCTATGCGTTTAACTTTAGAGCGTTTTAGCACCGTTTGGATGGCAGGGATAGCTGCGGAGACAATAGTCTATGGCGATGCACAAGGTGGTGCTGAAGATCGACAGCAGTTACGACAAGCTTTAGTAATGGCTGGTCTTCCAGAAGTAGGCTATCCTCAGAAAGAACGCTGGGCTAAGCTACAGGCAACTAACTTATTGACCAGGCATCAGCAATCTTATGAAGCTTTGGTAGAGGCAATGAAACAAAGAGCTTCTGTAGCCGAATGCTATGCAGTAATACAGCAATATTGTGATGCTGACAGTGAACAACTAGCTGCCAGTAATTAAGATTCAAATCAGATCTCAATCCACTGAATGCAAATCCTCAAAGATGAGGCTGTTGGAATTTATAGATATCTTGAATTACTTGCACCCAACCACCAGCGACAGATTGCAAAATGCGATCGCCTTTTTCTTTCGTAGCAATAGTTGCGTCTCCCATTACTCCGCTTTTACTTAATTCTTTGGTTAGCCAAGCAAAAGGTAATTTTCCTTCCATGTCTAACAAGCTATTTTCTGGTAAGCCTTGAGGATATTCTTTTACTGCCTGATTCATCTGAACCTGTTTGGGTAATAAAGACAGCATGAGACTAGTTTCTGCATCTCCTGCATGAATGCCATATTCTTGTTCTTTGGGTGTGAGTAAATCAGCAGCATTATGAGGCACGCGCCAGGTAAACAAAGGAAACACTGCAAAATCTGGATGTTTTTGATGAACATCTCTGGCTGCTATTTCCATAATTTGTGGCTGTCCTCCGTGAGAATTCATCAATACCAGTTTGCGAAAACCTGAGCGATAGATGCTCATAGCCATTTCGGTGATTACAGACAATAAGGTGTTGGCACTAAGAGTAATAGTCCCTGGGAAACCAGAATGTTCGTTAGATTTACCATAATAAAGACAGGGTAAAGCATAGGCAGGAATATCTTTTTCTAATTGCCCTAACGCTTTACCTAACACTCCCAAACTAATGGCAGAATCCACCGCAATAGGTAAATGAGGACCATGTTGTTCGATCGCGCCTATAGGTTGGATAATTACCACATTTTCCTTGTCTGGCATTTGCTCAATTTCTTTCCAGGTGAGATAAGGAAAGTAACGTTGAGGAGGAATAAAACCGTGCATCATAAAATTACTCTGAGTCTTTGATTAGTGAAGCCAACAATGTTTTTTGAGAAAGTTTCAAGGGTCGATCGCAGCCACCCCTCTGGACAAAGCTCAGGTTGAACTACATCAACTACATCATCCAAGCTTAAATGTTATTAGTCCCTCTCTGCAATTATTAGTACTCAAGACATTAACTAGACTAGTAGCCAGATTAGAACCAAGAACTAACATAGTGCCAGTAGCGATCGCTCTTTATATTTAACTCAAAGGCTGAAAAAAAGAATCAGCCCTGGTTGATATCAACCAGGGCTGTATTATTGAGTCTAGAAAGCAATAATGGTATGAATCTTAGTGGCCGTAAGGCAGGTACTGATTTACATCAACTTGACCTTGAACATTAGTTTGATTGGCATCTTGAATAATTGCGTTACCATGACCGACACCAGCAGCTTCGTTGGCGTTTAATTGGACTGAAGTTTGAGCATCGGGAGTGGAATAACCACCTAAGTCTAGTTGGTTTTGGTAATTAGTTTGGTCGGTGTTTTGGTGGATGAAATTACTAGTACCGACAGCAGCCCCCGAGTTTGTATTGTTTTGAATGCTAGTCTGAGCGTCTTGAGCTTGGGCTACGCTTGGGTTTCCCGAGCTTGTAGAACCAAGCTGTTGAGCAAAAGCAGTTAAAGGAGCGAAAGCGATAATTGCAGTTAGAATACCTAGTGTAGATTTTTTCATTTTAGACCTCGTAAAAGTAAGATTTAGTATGTGTGTTTTGCTTACATTTACTAATTACGATTGGTCTATTTTTTTATGCAGATTTACTTTGAGTTTGTAAAGAAGCGATGCAATGAATATGAAGGACTTGTTAGCATAATAAATACTTACACGACCTACACAGCATACTTCATGAGCATTGAAATTGAAACACAGATTGTCCAAGCTGAAGAACAGCTTAGGCTGGCAATGCTTAATTCTGATGTAAACACACTTGATTAATTGCTTGCACCAGAAGTTATTTTTACCAACCATCTTGGTCAAGTATTAGGAAAACAAGACGATCTTGAGGCTCACCAATCGGGAACACTTAAAGTAGAAGTTTTAACACCTTTTGAGCAACACATTCAATTAATAAAAGACGTGGCGATTGTCACTGTTCGAGTACATTTAGCAGGTAGCTACGCTGGTATTACATCTGAGGGTGATTTTCGATTTACTCGTGTTTGGACTCTTTCTTCTAATGGTGCTTGGCAGATCATTGTTGCTCATTCTAGTGTTGTGACTCAGTAGGTAAAAATTCTGGCGTTGCTGATTTAGCGAACGAGCGCGTGACGCGGAGGACGCGATATGTCCTAAAGCATACCGCTCCGAGACCGAAGGGCGGAGTGCGGTTTATCCGTGAATCGTTTAGGGCATATAGCTTTTAGCTTTTAGTCTATAACTAACCTTCCTTTCTTAGATTATAAAAGTAATCAATTCGCGCTTCGTACCTCGATTCAGCAACGCCAAAATTCTTTTGTATAAGCGATCGCCCTAACTTTATCGCCTAGTTAAAACTACTTACCAAAAGTGGGTTTTGGGAATCGAATTTAGTATTAGTAGCAGCTAATTCAATTCAAAAATTAACAGTTATGCCTAAAGGTTATACCCTGAATAGCCATTTAATCGGCTTTGATTAAGGTAAATCAAGCTTTCTACATTAGTTCTACATATTTCTGCCGAAACTTCTTAAATTCTTTAAAAAATAGTTATAAATACCTAGATATAATTACAGCATAATCTTAAATAATACAAGTGTCTTCTTTTGCTGCGGTAGAAGTAGATATTGATTAATTAAATAATGAAAAATTCTCAAAATAATCAAGGTGTTTTATTTATACTGCTCAAAAACAGTATCGTGCAGTTTATAGCTGGTATCTTATCTCTTTTAATTATTCTCATAGCAGCTAATGCTATTGACGTTAAATTAATTCAGATTGGCTTAAAATGTATTGGTTACGGATTCTTTTGCTACATGACAACCCCTTTGATGATTTACTGGCTAGCCTATGCGAGTGAAGGAACAGCGACGGTCAAAAAAATGACGATTACTATTGTTTTGACCGCATTATATAGCTACATAATTTGGGATGCTTATTTCTTTTTCCGAGGTGCGATCGCTTCTTTATTTTCTTAGCTGGTTAAATTGATCTTATTGAGATTGAGATCATCCTGCACCAAATAGCCGTGATAGAATAACTCACATCTAATACCGTAGCTCAAGCTGTAAATTTGGTAGAACATGGCAGAGGAAACAAATAAGCAAGATCGGGCAAAGCCAGCAGCAGAAAAAAAGGCAGATGCTAAACCTGCTGCTAAAACAGCAGCTAAAAAAGCTAAACCGCCAAAGTTGGAAGATAAACCCTTTAGTGAATTTATTCAAGAGCATTATCTTCCAGCATTAAAAGAGGCTATGGCTGGCGAGGGAATTGAGGAAGTTGATTTAACTTTTGTAGAGCAAGGAGTACCAATTAAAGGGGCAAACTCTAATGAACCCTGTTGGCAGGTAGTAGGTAAATGGCAAAATGGCGATCGCGCTTTTAATCTCTATTTTCCCGATGAAGATATTTCAGGTCAAAAAGCATTTTCTTATTCTACTTATGGTATTAATCCCAGCACGATTGAATCTTTCATGATTGACGAGCGAAGAGTCAATTTGGAGTTGCTAGTTATGTATACTGTGCAAAGACTTAATGCTCAAAAATGGTTAACTAGAAACTAAGCATTGATTATATTTCACGATGATTAATCAGTTAGAGATAGGGGTAGTATCTTAACTGCCTCTATTTTTTGGCAATTAATTATTAATTAAAAATTTTCTTTATTATTATTGGGTTACTGATTAAACTAATTTTATGCTGTAATTGGCATAAATACAAAATTAGCCTTAGTTGATATGCTGGTATACATTTTGCTATTTAATGCGGGAACTGATAATGAAGGAATTCATACGGTTCAGATGAGCGATCGCAATACCATCTTGATGTTTCAAGAAGAAGATGACGCTCTTCGTTACGCAGGATTATTAGAAGCTCAAGACTTCCCTGAACCAAAGGTAGAAGCAATTGATTCTGAAGAAGTCGAGCAGTTTTGCCGTCAGGCAGATTATGACTCTAAAATTATTGAGCCAGGAGAATTAGAAATACCTCCGGAGAAAAATGTTGAGGATCTTAGCTGGGATGAAAGTCAGCCAGAAAATATCGATACTGCTTCAGAAGCCGAATCGATTGCTAATGATGAGTTAGAGCGAATTCGCCGTCAACTTGAAGGGCTTTTGTAATAAGCGCCAAGTATTGAGGCAGCAGGATTAAGGAAAGCTAATAGCCGAGCGGTAGAAATGTTATTACCAAAAAAGCTTTGAGCAATTAAAACTAGCAAGGACATAAAAGTCATCTATGAATAATTTGCAGTCGAGGGGACATTTGTTAACCGAACAAATTAACCCTCAAAGTCAGAACTTAGATAGCTTATCTACTTTAGAAATAGTCGATTTATTCAATCAAGAAGATCGACAGACGATAAAAGCGATCGCTCAAGCTCGTGTTTCTTTAGCCAAAACTATAGATCTGGCTGCTGCTGCGTTTAGACAAGGTGGTAGATTATTTTATGTCGGTGCA
Organism: Coleofasciculaceae cyanobacterium; assembly: GCA_036703275.1. Classification (NCBI taxonomy): domain Bacteria; kingdom Bacillati; phylum Cyanobacteriota; class Cyanophyceae; order Coleofasciculales; family Coleofasciculaceae; species Coleofasciculaceae cyanobacterium. Next base: position 252,876 of record DATNPK010000089.1, read on the forward strand.
GGTACTAGCGGTAGGCTGGGTGTTTTAGATGCAGCAGAATGTCCTCCTACCTTTTGTACTCCGCCAGAATTAGTCCAGGGAATTTTAGCTGGTGGTACAGCAGCTTTGATTAAAAGTTCCGAGGCTTTGGAAGATCGCCCTGAAGATGGGGCGCAGGCAATTCGCGATCGCCAAATAACCCCTGTCGATGTAGTTATTGGCATTACCGCAGGAGGAACTACTCCTTTTGTTCATGGAGCATTACGAGAGGCTAAATTACTAGGGGCGACAACTGTTGCCATGAGTTGCGTTAGTGCCGAACAAGTCCCCATTGATGCTGATGTTGATATCCGTCTGTTAGTCGGTGCGGAAATTTTGGCAGGCTCGACTAGGCTCAAAGCAGGTACAGTAACTAAAATGGCGTTGAATATTATTTCGACCGGAGCAATGGTACGCTACGGCAAAGTTTACGGCAATCGGATGATTGATGTTGCCGTAACTAACGACAAGCTTCGCGATCGCGCTTTACGGATTATTGCCGATCTAACCGATCTAGATCGCCAAGCAGCAGGGGAATTATTAGCCAAAAGTCAGAATAAAGTGAAGTTAGCCCTTTTAATCTACTGGACTGGTATGGATTCAGCGGCAGCAGAGGCATTATTAAATGAGCCTCAGGAAAACCTGCGATCGCTAATTGAACGACAAGCACCTAATTCTTAATGTTCGCTACACTATCGCCGCCAAGCTTTTAATTTAGTAGAGTTCTTCCTTCTTTATCGGTCATTTCTCATCCCGACAAAACCTTTTATCCTGCGAGAAATCCTTTCGTTAGTCTAGTTGGGATCATAAAATAATAACAATTATTGGTTATTTAGATGCTAAATCAAATATTGATCGCCGTTTTTGACCATTAATCTAACTAACCTTACAAAAAATACCTAAATAAAGAATGATAGACGGATCGGAATCTCTTGCCACTTTTATTCTTTTAGCTGCTGTTGTCGCCATTTTGGTCTGGGGATACAATAGAGCTAAGACCTATGGCAGACTGGGAATTTTAGCTTGGCTGCAATCAATTGTTCTGATGAGTCCTTGGCTCTTGTTTTTTGGCTTGTTCGCTTTAGGCATATATCTTAATTTAGTCGGCATACTGTTTTTATTGTTAGTTTCAATTGCCGTTTATATCTGGCTAGGCAAACAACTTAGAGCAGCGGGACAAGAAGCTCTATTACAGCAAAAAGCAGCGGAAAGAATCAAACAACAAGCAGAAATAGAACAGGTATCACCTGCACCAAATTCTAATGAACTTGAGCAAAAAGCAGTAATAGAAGTATCACCCATTCCCGACGAAGATTTGACCGCATTGAAGGCAATTTTTGGCATAGATACCTTTTTTGCGACGGAAACTATTCCCTATCAAGATGGTGCGATCTTTAAAGGTAACCTTCGCAGTGAACCAGATATCGCCTATTCTAAAATGAGTCAAAAGTTAGATCGAGCTTTTGATGATAAATATCGCCTGTTTCTGGTAGAAAGCCCTGAAGAAAGACCTGTAGTCGTTATTTTGCCTAAAACTAACGATCCTCAGACTACTACCCTGGCACAGAAAAACTTAGCCCTAGTCTTATTAATTGGCACGATTTTAACTAGCTTAGAGGCAGCCAGTTTATTGCAGGGGTTTGACCTTTTCAATGATTTTAGTCGCTATGGCGAAGTTATTCCTCTTAGTTTGGGGTTGTGGTCTGTATTAATTGCTCACGAAATTGGCCATCGAGTTATTGCTAACCGTTACCATATTCGCCTAAGTATTCCCTTCTTTTTACCTAGCTGGCAAATCGGCTCTTTCGGTGCAATTACTCGTTTTGAGTCTTTGTTGCCCAACCGTACAGCTTTATTTGATATTTCTTTTGCTGGTCCTGCCGTAGCAGGAGTTGTTTCGTTATTGCTGTTGGTTTCTGGTTTAACCCTGTCCCATCCTGGCAGTATGTTTCAGTTACCCACAGAATTTTTTCGCGCCTCGATCTTGGTTGGAACTTTAGCGAAAGTAATTCTTGGTTCAGCTTTGGAGAAGGCAGTGGTCGATATTCATCCGTTGGTAATAATTGGCTGGCTGGGTTTGGTGATCACTGCTTTAAATCTTTTGCCCGCTGGAAAGTTAGACGGAGGCAGAATCGTTCACGCCATTTATGGACGTAAAACTGCTAGACGCGCTACCTTGGCAACTCTGATTATTTTGGGAATCGTTTCCTTGTTTAATCCTGCTAACCCGATACCTTTATATTGGTCAGTATTGATTTTGTTTTTACAGCGAGATTTAGAACGCCCAGTCCAAAATGAATTAACTGAACCAGACGATAGTAGAGCAGCCTGGGCTTTGTTGGCGTTGTTTTTAATGCTGGCAACTTTAATTCCACTTAGTGCTGGTTTAGCTGGTCGGATTGGCTTAGGCGCTTAGTTTTAGATAGTAGAAAAGTAAGCTGCAACTCGAAGTTATTATATAAACACTAAAAAACGACCATGACTTTAAATATCATGAATCGCATCTTGGTTATTATTTTACTGTGAATCAGTCGATTGGGGGAGAGGATGGGCTAGATTTAAAGAAACCTCCTTGGATTCTTAAACTTTTAAAGACGTAATATAAAATCAACTAGCCTTTAAATATTCCTCTCCTATGTCTTTTGGCAAACTTTATTAGACTTCCCAATGAAATAGTTTGTAGAGTTGAATTTGATGACAAAGTGTTCCAAAAAGTTCTAACTAAATGTTTTATATATTACCGCACAATAACTAAAATTAATAGTGATACTTTGGCAACAAGCCTAACTGGCTCAGATTACGAATCTTCTTGATGCTATTCGGTCGCTACATACGCCATAATAACCAATAGTAATTCGCCTATTTTTTGCTCAATCTATATAATAAGCTATTGTGTAGATTCATAGCGGGAGGTACTTGCTATAATCTGCCTTGGGAAGAAGCTTGGTGTACTTCTTTGTACCTGTAATTAATCTAGCACTTTAAAAAGTGTCAAACAAGTTTGTTTCACCAATGTTTACAGTATTCAATAAACTGAAACATTACCTTTATTTTAATCTATCTTTTCTGCTCAAAACCAATCTTATGCCTTCTGCTGTTGTAATTAATTCTGCTACTTCAAACAATACAAAACCGCTACTAATTTTAGTGGATGGTCATTCTTTAGCCTTTCGTGCCTACTATGCTTTTAATAATTCTCGACGGGAACCTTTAATTACTTCTACAGGTATTCCCACTAGTATTTGCTTCGGATTTATCAATTCTTTATTACAGGTATTAGAAACAGAATCCCCACAGTTTATGGCGATCGCTTTTGATTTAGGGGAGCTAACTTTTCGCCATGAAGCTGATGACAACTATAAGAGCAATCGCGTCGATACTCCCGAAGACTTTATTCCTGATATCCACAACTTAAAAAAGTTACTCCAGGCATTTAATCTGGCTATTGTTACTCAGCCAGGATATGAAGCCGATGATATTTTAGGAACAATTGCCACCAAAGCTAGTGCAGCAGGTTATCGAGTCAAAATTGTCACGGGCGATCGCGATTTATTTCAACTAGTAGACGATGCAAGAGGAATCAGCGTTTTATATCTGCACAATCAAGTTTTTAGAAAAACAGCTCAAAGCTATACCGAGTTTGATCGCGCTGGCGTAATTGAGAAGATGGGAGTTACTCCCGAACAAATAGTGGATTTCAAAGCTCTGTGTGGTGATAAATCCGACTGTATTCCAGGAGTGAAAGGAATTGGCGAAAAAACGGCAATTAAGCTTTTAGAAGAGTATCCTACTTTAGCAGAAGTTTATGACAATCTAGAACAAATCAAAGGAGCAACTAAACAGAAATTAGCCACAGGTAAAGAAGATGCATTGCACTCACAATTTTTAGCACAGATTGAAATTAATTCTCCCCTGGAAATCGATTTAAACAACTGTAAATTGGTTGGGTTTGAGCCAGATAATGTATTACCACTGCTCCAAGAATTAGAGCTAAACAAAGCAATTAGCAATCTAAATAAACTTCAGGTAAGACTTGGAGGCGAAGCTGAAATTAAAGTGATTGATGTTGTCCCTACAGGAACAAATGAGCGCAATGGTCAACTTTCTTTATTTGCTGATAGTGTTCGCGCCGATTTAGAACCAGAAGAACTCGTGGATCTATTCAAACCCCAATTAAATACGCAAATTATTGATACCGAAGCTAAGTTAAAACAGTTAGTCAAAACATTAAAAAAACATACCGATTCCGAAAAACCCGTAGCTTGGGATACCGAGACTACTTCGTTAGAAACTCATCTGGCTGAATTGGTGGGTATTGGCTGTTGTTGGGGCGATCGCAATACCGATATTGCCTATATTCCCCTGGCTCATACAGCAGGAACACAGTTAGACCAAAAATTGGTTTTAGCTACCCTTCAACCAATATTAGAGAGCGATCGATATCCTACGGCGCTACAAAATGCTAAGTTCGATCGCTTAGTGTTACATCACCAGGGTATTAATCTGGCGGGAGTGGTGTTTGATACCATGCTGGCAAGCTATGTGCTTAATCCTGAAATGACCCATAATTTGGGAGATTTATCCAAACGCTATGGGTTAGAAATTGCTGCCAAAAGCTATAAAGATCTGGGTGTACCCAAAGGTAAGACGATCGCCGATTTAGACATTGCGGTGGTGGCAGATTATTGTGGACTAGATGTTTACGCAACCTATTATTTAGTGGGTAAGTTAAAAGCCAAGTTAGTTGAGTTTCCCAAGCTGGCAAAACTATTATTAGAAGTAGAGCAACCTTTAGAACCCGTATTAGCGACGATGGAAAATACGGGCATCAGTTTAGATACCGCATATCTGCATCAATTTTCTCAACAGCTAGATCGAGATCTGCAAAAGCTAGAACAATCGACTTATGCAGCAGCGGGAGAAGAATTCAATTTAAGTTCACCCAAGCAACTGAGCGTAATCTTGTTTGAGAAACTGGGATTAGATCGCAAAAAGTCTCGTAAAACTAAGACAGGCTATTCCACCAATCAACAGGTACTAGAAAAGCTGCGGGGTGATCATCCTGTGATTGACAATATGCTAGAACATCGTACTCTAGCCAAACTAAAATCAACTTATGTTGATGCTTTACCCGCCCTAGTGCGAAAGTCGACAGGAAGATTACATACCGACTTTAATCAAACAGTGGTTGCAACAGGAAGACTATCTTCTTCTAACCCTAACCTGCAAAATATTCCGATTCGGACAGAGTTTTCCCGTCAGATACGCCAGGCATTTATCCCTCAAGCAGGTTGGCTATTAGTAGCAGCAGACTATTCCCAAATTGAACTGAGAATTCTCGCACACCTAAGTCAAGAGCCAGTGTTAATCGATGCCTACCGTAATAACAGAGATGTTCATCGCGTGACGGCTCGATTATTGTTTGACAAAGAAGACATCACTTCAGAAGAAAGACGCTTAGGTAAGATTATTAACTTCGGTGTAATCTATGGCATGGGAGCGCAAAGATTCTCACGGGAATCTGGTTTTCAAGTAGATATTGGCAAACAGTTTATCGAAAAATACCGTCAACAATACGCTAAGGTATTTGAGTATTTAGAAGGAGTAAAAAAACAGGCGATCGCTTACGGTTATGTTAATACGATTCTAGGTAGAAGAAGATACATCAATCTGATTAGCGAAAGCCTCAAACAGCTACGTGGCAGCAACCCTGAAACCATAGATTTAGCCAGCTTAAAGTATAGCTATACCGATGCCCAGATCCTAAGAGCCGCAGCTAATTCTCCCATCCAGGGTTCGAGTGCTGACATCATTAAAATTGCGATGATTAAACTACAGAATATTCTGCAAGACTATCAGGCTAAACTACTGCTGCAAGTACACGATGAGCTAGTGCTAGAAGTACCTCCACACGAGTGGTTAGAATTACAGCCCATCATTAAGTCAACTATGGAAGATGCCGTGGAGCTTAGCATTCCTTTAGCAGTGGATATTAATGCAGGGAAAAATTGGATGGAGGCGAAATAGGATCTCAAAATTGAGAACTTCAAATAGTAAAGTCAGTCCTAAAAAGCCTGAAGGAGCTTATGAGTAAAATCATTTGTAGGACTGACAATAATCAGAATATAGAAAGGTTGTGGCGTTCGTGTGACAAAGCAATGAATTTTTGATGACAGTTATTTAATGACGTAGTGTAGAAAATTAACAGTTAGGTGAGAACTCAAATTAGACCGTTATTTACCAGTAATAATGATATAGATTGAGAAGTTTACGGGAAGTATAAAAATAGATACCGCTCAAATGCTGCCTACGCTTATCAATCATTTACTTATATAAATCACTAGAATGCGTCAATTTTTAAAACAAACTTTTGCTAGTACTATTGGTAGCATGATCGGCTTGTTTCTTTTTATTAGCCTAGGTGCTAGCGGATTAATCTTGATATTATTAACCGCAATTTCTGATGATGAAGATACTCAAGGGATTAAAGATAAGTCAGTGTTAGTTTTTGATTTATCAACCCAGATCAAAGACTTTAAACCTTCAGCTAATCTAGCTCAGGCTTTCTCTGGCAAAGAGCAAGAAGTTATCACCTTACGTCGAGTTTTGCAGTCCATCGATCGAGCAACCAAAGACGATCGCATTGTAGCTTTATTTTTAGACGGTAGAAAAGGTGATAGCCCCAACGATTATGCCACTATGGAAGAAGTTAGAACTGCGTTAGAGAAGTTTCAGGCTGCGGGAAAGAAAATTATTACCTACGACGTAACTTTGAGTGAGAGTAAATATTATCTGTCTTCCTTAGCCGATGAGGTGATTGTTAATCCCATGGGCATGATGGAGTTAAACGGTTTAAGTTCCAAGCAAATGTTTTTGAAAGGCGCGTTAGAAAAATATGGCGTAGGAATTCAGGTAATTCGAGTTGGCGACTATAAATCCGCCGTAGAACCCTATATTCGTAACGATCTTAGTCCAGCTAATCGGGAACAAACTAAAGCCTTGTTAATCGATCTTTGGAGTAAGTTTGTCGATACCGTAGCCGACAGTCGAGAGTTAAATACCGATAAGCTGCAAAAGCTAGCTAATGCTAAGGGATATCTTGAACCACAAGAGGCTAAAAAAGCAGGTTTGATCGATCGGGTTGGTTATTACGACAACGTAGCTAGCAAACTAAGACAATTAACAGGAGAAACTGAAACTACAGAAAGCTTCAGACAGGTCGATCTAGGAACTTATGCCGATCGCACTATTCCCACCACCGAAGTTGCAGACACCGCCGCGCAAAAGATTGCCTTGCTCTACGCAGAAGGCACAATTGTTGAGGGAAAAGGCGGTATTGAAACTATAGGTAGCGATCGCTTTACTGAAGAATTTCAGCAACTAAGACAAGATGATAGCGTTAAGGCGATCGTTTTGCGAGTCAACAGTCCTGGCGGTAGCGCAACAGCTTCAGAAGCCATTTTGCGCGAAATATTGCTCACTAAAAAAGAAAAGCCCGTTATTGTTTCCATGGGGAATACGGCTGCTTCTGGCGGTTATTGGATTGCTGCTGGTGCAGATCGTATCTTTGCCGAAGAGAACACCGTCACTGGTTCGATTGGTGTTTTTGGCTTACTGTCTAATATTCAAGAGATTGCCAATGAACATGGCGTTACCTGGGATGTCGTTAAAACAGGAGAATTTGCTGATATTGATTCTAATATACGTCCCAAAACTGAAGCAGAGTTGGCTATCTATCAAAAGTCAGTTAACAAAACCTATGATTTATTCGTGAAAAAAGTAGCTCGCTATCGCAATCTTCCTGAAGCGAAAGTTAAAGAAATTGCCCAAGGAAGAGTTTGGTCGGGCAAAGAAGCAATTAAAATTGGTTTAGTCGATCGCATTGGCGGTTTATCAAGTGCGATCGCCTACGCAGCCGAAAAAGCTGAATTAGGCAACAGTTGGCAACTAGAAGAATATCCCCAGTCGAATCGCTTTGAAAACGAGCTGATGCAACGCTTATTTAGCGTTAAAGCGTTGGAATCACCAGCAGAAATCGATCTAGTTACCGCTGAATTATTAAAAATAAGACAGGAATTATCTTTGCTAAATACATTTAACGACCCCAGCGGAGTTTATGCTCGTCTACCGTTCAATTTTGAAATTGACTGATATATAGCCGTACAAAATGAGATTAGGACACAAAACGGACATCACGAGCTTTTGAGGAAACCTCAAAAGACGTGTCCTCAACTATTGGTTCGTAAGTAGTAAGTAGCAATTCAATAAAATTGTCCTAACTTTTATACGTAGTAATAAGAGACTTGGTAGTACCACGTCTAGGCTAAAGTACTGGGCTGTTTCAGGGGGCCAAAACTAATTTTCAATACCCAACAAATTAATCTAGACGCACTACTACAATTTAATTTGAGTTCTCCAGCTAATGCATGAAAATTGGTATTAGCTGTAATTTCCCAGCAAAATAGGTTATCAAGATATATGTTCGGCTCAAAAATAAAAGGATGCAACTATTAGAACGGGTTCGGTTAGGTTTAGCTGTAGGGGTGGCAAAAACAATTACAGGAGTAGTGCGATCGCTTCGTTTAGGTGCTGCTTCGGTTTTACCAGGAGAAATAGCTCGTCGTCTCCATCCTCATCTTTTACCGCTGTTGTTTGAGCAGGTAAGCCTGGGGGTAATTTTGGTAGTGGGGACAAACGGTAAAACCACTACCTCTTTATTGCTCAAGCAGATTTTGAGCGACTGCGGTTTTAAAGTGGTTCATAATTCTAGCGGTGCTAACTTAATTAACGGCTTAATTACTGCTTTGCTCAGTAGTGCAGATATTACTGGTCGAATTTTTGCCGATTATGCCATTCTCGAAGTTGATGAAAACATCTTGCCTCTAGTATTAAAAGACTGTCAGCCAAAATATATTCTGGCGTTAAATTTATTTCGCGATCAGTTAGATCGATATGGTGAGGTAGACACGATCGCTCAACGCTGGGTTAAAGCAGTCGCGCCTTTACCAGAAGACACAACCATTGTTTTGAATGCAGACGATCCGACCCTTTCTAGTTTGGGACAGCAACTGAGTCAAAAAGTCCTGTATTTTGGACTAAATGAACCCGAACTATATCTTGATGAGATTCCTCATGCGGTTGATTCAATCTATTGTCCTCGCTGTGGACATCTTTTGAATTACCAGGGGGTTTATTTATCCCATTTGGGTGATTACTACTGTCCCAGCTGTGATTTTGCCAAAAGTAAAGTTCCATTAAATAGCCGAGAACATCCCCAAATTTTAATCGGAGTATACAACAAGTATAATACTCTAGCAGCCAGCGTATTAACTCAAGCAATTGGCATTAAAACCGCAGATATCTTTAAGACGATTAAAAACTTTAAAGCTGCCTTTGGTCGTGCGGAAGAACTAGAAATTGACCAAAAGCAAGTCCGTATTATGTTATCCAAAAATCCTGTAGGGATGAATGAAACTATTCGAGCCGTTAACAATATTAAGAAGACAGGTAAATCTTCTGTTACTCTTTTGGTTTTAAACGATCGCATTCCTGATGGTACAGATGTTTCTTGGATTTGGGATGTAGATACAGAGGAGTTGGTGAAGCTGGGGGGAACTTTAATTGTCAGTGGCGATCGCGTTTACGACATGGCATTAAGACTCATCTATAGCTCTGAATCAATCGATATGGCTCAAACTAATTTTGAACTGGTAGTCAAAGAACAGCTCTCAGAAGCGATCGCTACCGCCTTGAGCTACACCAAACCAACAGAAACGTTACATATTATCCCTACCTATTCTGCCATGTTAGAGGTTAGAGAAATTTTAGTAGGACGTAAGATTCTTTGATTGCTCATTCTATTGCTGCAAGAGATCTAGTTTTCCCTCGACTATTTAGTTAGGGTTAGTTAGGGACTCATCTTCAGCACATAATTCCCTTTGCCAGCTTCGTCATAAGTGTTGACAATAATGTTATAAACGCCGTCTTCTGGAAGAGTAACCTGAATGCGAGAATTGCTATTTTCTTGACTAATATCGTCATTCTCTTTGATAGTATTACCATTAGCGTCAACTAATGCCACAAAAGCATCAAATTCATCGCTTTCTAAATAGATTGTCCAAGAATCACCTGCCTTACCTTCTAAAGGATAAAAATCATACAAACTGCCATCATCAGCGATAATGCGATCGCCTTCTTCTAATGTACCTCGCTCGACTCTTTCTTCTAAGAAGGAATTAGAGTTAGTCGCAACCTGCTGGGAATCTTGAGCTATCTGTGCTTGATTATAACTATCTGCTATGGACTCATTTGCTTCAGTTTCTTCTGTCGATGCTTCTAACTGTGACTCACTCGACTCTGACTCAGATTCTGATGGTGGTTGTTCCTCGCCATTATCGTCTGCTAATTGTGCTGATTCCTCGTCTATCTCAGACTCAGCTTGAGCAATGTCTAAAGAATTTTCTGGCTCTGACTGACTGGCTTGTTCTTCACTGCTTACAGAAGGTGTAGGAGGGACTTGTAGTTGGGGTGGCTCAGGTAATTCTCCAACAGCAATGTCCGCAGCTTCTGCTGGAGTCGCGGGCGTTGCTTCAGGAGTAGGAGTAGGTTCAGGAGTAGGTTCAGGCTCAGGTTTAGTTGCTGTATCGGGTAAATCCGCAATCTCGCTGTCAGTTGTTACTGTAGCGTCTGGTTTTGCTTCAGCAATATCAGCGATCGCTGAATCCGAATAGGCGATCGCACATACCTTAGCGTATCTAGGATCGGGCTTGCAGACAACTCCCGTATTCTCAGCCTCTGGACTCAAAAGACTATTTCGACGACGGCGATCTGGGAATAAGTCATCTACCACTAATCCCATCACTATCCCTACCGCAGTTGTTCTACCGTAGCTAAAGTATTGAATGTTGTTAGCAGTGGCAAAATTTTCTAGCTCAGATGTAGCACCAGCAGCAGTTTGCTGGGAAATTACTAAAGCAGGTAAAGGCGGTTGCTTTTGCAGAATGGCGATCGCTTCATTGAGTGCCTTGCGTCCTTTATTAGTTCTAATTGGCTTTTCTCCAGGTAATCTGAGCCAAATGCCATCATAGTATTGTTTTTGTGCTTCGAGCCACTGAGCATAACCTTGAGGATTGGTTCTAACCCGATTAATTTCTGATAATATTTTAGGCTCTAAAGCACTTGGAGCTGTATTGATATTAACAGCCTGTTTGCTATCTGACTGATTTGTAGAGACTTGAGCAATTGAGCTAGATGATTGAATCGCCAAAGCCAAATAAACCGTGAGACTAAAGATCCAGAGTTGCCAACCAGGAAAATAAACTTGAATCATCTTAGTTTTACGCATTGTATAACCTCTCTCTCACGATTAAGCAAAAGCCTATTCCTTTCTACGACAAGCCTATGTTAGCTCAAGTTTAATCAGCATCAAGTATTTAACAGTGGGTAAGTAGCCAGACGCTTACAACATCAGTAAAGTTCCTTAGATCGTGATTTGTTTGAAAAAGGCAGTATTGAAGTTTTTAATTGCCAGAATGAGTCTCGAGTTTAGGGTAAAAATCGATTCAAAGCGTCTTTTAATTCTTTTATTTCTGCTTCTAAATTACCGCGATCTGCTGCACGAACTATACACTCTTCAAGATGATCTTCCAAAATAATTTTAGCTACGCTAGTGATTGCTCCTTTTACTGCTGCAATTTGATTGAGAACCTCTGGACAAGGACGATGTTCACTTACCATGGTCTTAATGCCACGAACATGACCTTCAATACGAGATAAACGATTAATAATTTGTCTTAAAGATTCTTCATCATGAACATGAGGCGAAATATTGGAGGTATTAATCAAAGAACTTCTAGAAGAGTCTACTTTTTTAATCATGCGATTATCTATAATCTCTAAACAGTAAAAGAGCGGAATTTTGGTTAACGCAAGGGTCGAGCAATACAAAATTAAATGGTTTAGAGAGCAACAAGCGATCGCTATATTCTGAATTTAGTATTGAACCTCAGAACAGAACTCACCAAATTTATTATGAATAAATTAGATTTTTTTAGCCACAATTGAACAAATTGATGGGACACCAAGGTTAAGCAATTATTTTTATATTGTAGATAAACCTCAAGCAAAAAAGAGCGATGCAATGATGTTTTAAAGATTGCTCCTTATTCATCGTCGCAACGCCCATAATAAATTCTAAGATTGGCTAATCTGTGACTAGCTCGAGGTTAAAGTTGACCAAAGATGCTAGTTCTAAAGATCATTTTCCTGGTTTGGCGAACCATCTAAACCTGTTGCCAGATCTCTTGCTGTTTTATCATCCAAAATCATGTTCTCATCATCACTCAAATTTTTATAGGAGCGACGAAGATCGGTTTCAGAATTGTTATTGAGATCTTCCGCCAGACGATAGGATTCAAAATCATCACCATAACCATATACCGCATTACTTCGCATTCCAGAATCTAGCTCGGTACGACCATTCATCGGTTCTTCTAAAATATTAAACCCAGTCCCTGCAGGAATTAGACGACCGATAATGACGTTTTCCTTAAGACCTCTAAGCCAGTCCGACTTGCCTTCAATTGCTGCCTCTGTCAAAACTCTAGTAGTTTCTTGGAAAGAAGCTGCTGAAATAAAGCTATCAGTATTAAGGGAAGCTTTAGTGATACCTAATAAGACGGGCGTATATTGCGCTGGTGCGCCACCAGTAATCGACATAGCTTCGTTTACCTGCTCAATCTGACGTAGTTCCAGCAGTTCGCCTGGCAGAATAATTGTATCTCCTCCATCATCGATTCTGACTTTGGCAGTCATTTGTTTAACGATGACTTCGATGTGTTTGTCTGAAATATCAATACCCTGACTTTGATATACCGACTGTACTTGGCGTACTAGGAATAACTGTGCTTTCTGTAAACCAATCAAAGAAGCTTCATAGCACCCTTTTTCTGGTAAATGATAGTTGAAGTAAGTTTCCAAAATTTCATGAGGATTTGCCGGTCCATCAGTTAATGGTTCTCCCGCTTCGACAATTTGACCATCACTAACGATCGCATTTTGCCCTGGTTTGATGGGATAGTCGCTGACTACGCCATCATCTTCAATAATTTTGATATCTACGGTTTCATTTTCTTCATAGACTACCTGACAAACTCCAGAGTTACGGCTGAGAATACAGCCTTCTTTTGGTTTACGAGCTTCGAGCAATTCTTCAATACGAGGCAGACCTTGAATAATATCCCCAGTTTTTGAACGTTCAAAAACCAGTAGCACTAGATTATCGCCACGCTGTACTAAATCACCGTGGTCAATATGAAGTATCGCACCTTGAGATACTCGGTAGGGGCGAGTATGACGCAAGACTACAGTAGTTTTACCTGCTTGCTCGCTCATTTCTACCACTTGACCCGAATTTTCTAGCCTTACTCCATCAGCAAGTTGAGTATTAGAAACCAGTAAGTCGCCTTTTTTGTATCTACATTCGCTTTGAGGAATATTTAATTCATAAGTAACTACATCGCTATCTCTAACAATCAGGATTCGGCGAATTGCTTCAGCTCCTTCTTTGATACCTTGAACTTCTCCCGCAGATTTACAGAGAATCTCGGTGCGGGCAATAGTTGCGCCTTTGGGGATCTCCTCCCCATCGTGTACTAATACTCTAGTTTGAATTTCGCCACTATGAGGATCTACATCAGTATCTCTTCTTAAAACCAAAGATTCTAAAATTACCATCTGGAGTCTTTGAGTATCCGAGTTGTCTTCATCAGGCTGTAGCTCAATATCAGCGCTGAGGTTGGCGATTAGATCATGTTCTTCTGTTGTATCAATTTCTAGGACTAATTGAGTACTTAATAGTGACAGGCTATTAACCGATTTAACTCGCTCTCCGTCTTTGTAGAAGATTCTTTGAACTGAACGTAATTCAATCTGACGACCATCATCTTGATTGATCGATGCCTGAGAGGGAATCGAAGGTTGGTCTGCTACCTCAAATTCTTTGACAGGTCGCAAAATTAAAGCTGTTCCTTCGGTTGTCTCAATTACTTCGCCGTACCTTAACTCTTGAGCTACAACTCCTGGCAACACTTCTGTACCTGGCTGAATCAGTTGTTCATGCCATTCATTTTTCGGGTCGTCTATCTGGTGAATTTCTCCTGGTTTAATGATAATTTCCCGTAAGATGTCATTCTTTTGGACAACCTCAGCAATCCCTGAAGATTGACAGAAAATATCTTTAACGACTTCTGTCCCAGCTTCAACATATTCACCATCTTCCACGATTAAAAGTGAAATATCTTTGTTGACCTCATGACTTTCTTCAGGAATCCAGAGTAAAGTACCACCTTGTTCTACTTCATAACCCTGTTTACGGTTACCTTTACCGACTGTGATCCCACCATATTTGATGATTCCACCAGTTTCGGTACGATAAAAATCGTCAATAAGCTCGGCAACAACCTGCTTGTTTTGCACCTTAGTGCCAGGAGCAGCCTTAAGCAAGAATTTGCGATCGTCAGCAGTATAAATAATGTACTGCTCGCGACCACCATCACTTTCAATTTTGACCTTTGCCTGATCCAAAGATACAGAGGCAGTGACAATTTCAATTTCACGACTATCAGGAATCATTCTGACTACACCACCATTAGCAGCAGTCAGTCTGGTTTGAGCCAAAATATCTCCTGGTTTGACTTTATCGCCATTTTTTACACTTGCTTCGGCTCCAGGAAGTAGATTATACACTTCCCCTGATAAAACCCAAAGTAACCCAGGTCTTTGAGCTATACGAGTAGTATTACCCTGACGGTCTTTTTTGTCTTCAGGAACGAGATCGGCAAAGACAATTTCTCCTGCTAAGTCTGAAGTTACGTCTTTGGCTGCTTTCTCGGTCGATTTTTGTACCTTGGCTTTAGCAACTTCCACGAGTAGCTGACCTTTTTTGACTTCTTCCCCATCTTCGACATAGATCAAAGAGCCAGCGGTTAGGGCAGTGTTAACTGCTTTACCTTTGTGGGGAACTAATCTAATGTCACCGATGGTTTCTACCTGATTTCTTTCGTCACCATGACGGGTACGGATTTGACGAGTGCTTAAACCCTTGCCAAATTCAACTTGACCATCGGCTTTGGCACGAATTTGACGCGCAACTTCTCCTGTAAATACACCGCCAGTATGGAAGGTACGCATGGTCAACTGAGTACCAGGTTCTCCAATGGATTGAGCCGCAATAATTCCTACCGCTTCTCCCATATCTACCATGTGTCCGTGGGCCAAACTCCAGCCATAACAGTGTTGGCATACAGAACGAGCTGCTTCACAGGTTAGAGGCGAGCGTACCATCACTTCTTCAACGCGATCGCCAATCTCTTGAGCTAACTCCTGATCCATATGTTGGTTACGAGTTGCAACTACCTCTCCTGTTTTATCGTCTACTGCATCTCTGGCAAGTACTCTACCTAAGAGACGATCTGAAAGATGAATTAAAGTGCGATCGCCATCTTTCATGGCTCGAAGACTAATTCCCCTCTCTGTACCGCAGTCTACCTCGCGTACAATTACGTCTTGGGAAACATCTACTAAGCGACGAGTTAAATAACCAGAGTCAGCGGTTCGTAATGCTGTATCAACCAAGCCTTTACGCGCACCATAAGAAGAAATAATATATTCAGTTACGGTTAGCCCCTCGCGGAAGTTGGTTTTAATTGGTAAATCAATAATTTCCCCTTGAGGATCGGCCATCAAGCCTCGCATTCCCACCAGCTGACGTACTTGAGAGAGATTCCCCCTCGCACCACTAAACGCCATCATATAAACAGAGTTGAGCGGATCCGTAGCGCGGAAATTAGTTACTACCTCGTCTTTAAGATTCTCTGAGGTACTGTTCCAGGTATCAATTACCTTTTGGAAACGTTCTACTTCAGTAATTTCACCACGAGCATAACGTTCTTCCGTCTCTCTAATTTCCACTTCGGCTGCTTCGAGCAGTTCAGCTTTGATTGGCGGTACCTTTAAATCGTCTACGCTAATCGAAACTCCCGCTATTGTGGCATAACGAAAACCCAATTCTTTTAAGGAATCGGCTACGGTAGCGCTATGGGCCGAACCATATTCCGTAAACGCCAGCGCCATCAGCTTTTTTAGACGACCTTTATCAACGATGTGATTATAAAATTTCATTTTGGCTTTTCCAGTTTATAGCTACTAAAACTTTTTGATTCGAGACTAGCATTTTGCCTACACTGCCGCAGTTAGAGCTTCTTGCACAGTTTTGTTGTAAATAATGCGACCGATAGTGGTATTTATATACTGAGAAATTTGCTCTCCTTCAGCAGATTTTCTAACAAATCTGTGGCGGTAATACTCGATTTTGCTACCGTCTGCTAGGTTTTCTGATTCCACAACTTCAGTATCGGGCTCTTCGGTTACCACTTCACCTTCATAACGTAACCAGACATTAGCATGAAGATCTATTTGTCCCTGTTCATAAGCCTTAATTGCATCATCTAAATTACCGAAGCGCCGACCTTTTCCTTTAACTGCCTTGGGATCTTCAGCAGTTAAGTAATAACAGCCCAACACCATATCTTGAGATGGGGCAACAATTGGTCTTCCTGTTGCAGGAGACAGAATATTATGACAAGCCAACATCAACAATCTGGCTTCAGCCTGAGCTTCCAAAGATAAAGGGACGTGAACCGCCATTTGATCTCCGTCAAAATCGGCGTTAAATGCAGGACAAACCAAAGGATGGAGTTGAATTGCTCTTCCTTCTACCAAAATTGGCTCAAACGCCTGAATACCTAAACGATGTAGGGTAGGAGCGCGGTTAAGCATTACAGGATGACCTGCGATTACTTCTTTTAAGACCTCATAAACGCTAGGATCGTTACGTTGAATCAGTTTTTTAGCTGCTTTGATATTGTTGACCATCCCGCTATTGATCAGGCGATGGATTACAAAAGGCTGAAACAGTTCAATCGCCATTTCTCTGGGCAAGCCACACTGATAAATTTTCAGTTTAGGACCTACCACGATTACCGAACGTCCAGAATAATCAACCCTTTTACCCAATAAGTTTTGACGGAAGCGTCCTTGTTTACCTTCAATAATGTCGGATAGAGATTTGAGAGGACGATTGTTTGCGCCCACTACCGTACGACCGCGACGACCATTATCAATTAGAGCGTCCACCGCTTCTTGCAACATCCGCTTTTCGTTACGTACAATAATTTCGGGAGCGAGAATTTCTTGCAGTCTAGCTAAACGATTATTACGGTTAATTACTCGACGATAAAGATCGTTAAGGTCAGAAGTAGCAAACCGCCCACCATCTAGCTGCACCATCGGACGCAGATCTGGAGGAATTACGGGAATGGCATTGAGTACCATCCATTCTGGGCGAGAACCCGTAGCCACGAAGTTATCAATTACCCGCAAACGCTTGATCAGCTTGGCTCTTTTTTGTCCTTTAGAATCGTTAATTTGCTCTCGCAATTTTTCTGCTTCTTCTTCTAAAGCAACTTCTTCTAAAAGTCTTTGAACTGCTTCAGCACCAATACCAACCTCGACCCCTACTAATTCAGATTCTTCACTGTAAAGCTGGTCTTCAATTTCAATCCATTGATCTTCCGTCAGTAGTTGTTTAGCTGATAAATTTCCGGCATTACCAGGATCGAGTACCACGTAGGAATTAAAGTAAACTACCTGCTCCACATCTCGTAGAGGCATATCCAAGAGAATACTTAGGTAACTGGGAATACCTTTGAGATACCAAACGTGAGTTACGGGAGCGGCAAGCTTAATGTAGCCCATACGATGCCGACGTACCCGCGATTCGGTTACTTCAACACCACAACGTTCACAAACAATACCGCGATGGCGCACTCGCTTATACTTACCACAGTGACATTCCCAATCTTTGGCGGGACCAAAAATGCGTTCACAAAATAACCCATCCATTTCTGGTTTGAGGGTACGATAGTTAATAGTTTCAGGCTTGGTAACCTCTCCAACTAATTGTCCATTGGGTAAAGTTCTTTCTCCCCACTGACGAATTCTTTCAGGAGAGGCTATACCGATTTTGACGTAATCGAATCTCTGTTCTATTTGGTTTCTCATTAATAATTGAAGATTAGGTATTAGGGATGGCGGTGCAACCCCGCGTCCTTGCCAAAGACTTGTCAGCGGGTGCACCAGAAAGCGAACTGTTGAGGACTGAAAAAATGAAGACTCAATTAGCCTATATTGTCTCTATCCCCAAATTGCTAAATCTTAAAAAGAACTAAACAGCTTTACACTTCTTCAGTTGTTTCCTCTCGTTGTAAAGAGTCGTAAGTCGGTCGATTAGGAGTGCGGCGAGGAGTATCTGCCATTAAATCTACTTCTACATCCCGGCTACTTCCATCTTCTACTGATTCTAGTTTGTGTACTGCTATGTCTAAACCTAGAGACTGTAGCTCTCGCATCAATACTTTAAATGATTCTGGTGTACCGGGACGAGGAATTGGCTTACCTTTGACAATTGAATTGAGAGCTTCATTACGTCCCTGCATGTCATCAGACTTGACTGTCAGCAGTTCTTGCAAAGTATAAGCTGCACCATAGGCTTCCAATGCCCATACCTCCATTTCGCCAAAGCGCTGTCCACCCTGTTGTGCTTTACCACCCAAGGGCTGCTGAGTAACCAAGGAATAAGGTCCTGTAGAACGAGCATGAATCTTGTCATCTACGAGGTGAACCAGCTTGAGCATATAGGCTTTCCCTACTGTTACGGGACGGTCAAACGCCTCGCCTGTACGACCGTCAAACACTTGAATTTTTCCTGGGTTATTTTCATCGTATACCCAAGACTTTCCTGGTTTACGAGCAGCATCCTGAATTTTGCCATGAACAGTTTCTCTAGACGCTTCTTTGCCGTACATTTCATCGAAGGGCATCATTTTAAAGCGTGTCGCTAAGTTTTCTCCAGCCCAGCCTAAGAGACACTCAAACACTTGTCCCACGTTCATCCGCGAAGGAACACCTAAAGGGTTCAAAGCAATATCAATGGGAGTACCATCAGGTAGATAGGGCATATCTTCAATGGGCAAGATTCGAGAGATAATTCCTTTATTACCGTGACGACCAGCCATTTTATCTCCTACTTGAATCTTACGTTTTTGAGCCACGTAGATTCGTACCACCATGTTGGCACCAGGCGGTAATTCATCACCTTGCTCTCTAGTGAAGACACGAACATCAACAACCCGACCTTTCTCTCCGTTAGGAACTCTTAAGGAGTTATCTCGTACGTCTCTAGCTTTCTCGCCAAAGATGGCTCTAAGCAGCTTTTCTTCAGGAGGCTGATCGGATTCGCCTTTAGGTGTTACCTTACCTACCAGAATTTCTCCTGCTTCTACCCAAGCACCTATATGAATGATGCCTCGTTCGTCTAAATTACGCAGAGCATCTTCACCGACATTAGGAATTTCACGGGTAATTTCTTCTGGTCCTAGTTTGGTTTGTCTGGCTTCAATTTCAAATTTTTCGACGTGAATACTAGTGTAAACATCGTCATAAACTAAACGCTCGCTGATCAGAATTGCATCTTCGTAGTTGTAGCCTTCCCATGGCATATAGGCTATCAAAACGTTTTGCCCTAATGCTAATTCTCCCCCTTCTGTGGATGAACCGTCTGCAAGCACTTGACCTGGAACAACGTCTTCTCCTGCATAGACGAGAGGGCGTTGGTTTAAACAAGTATCTTGATTAGAACGTTGGTATTTTTGTAGTTTATACGTAATCTGTTGTCCTGGCTCTGGTGCATACATCCCATTGTTGCCTTCTTCTACTCTGACTCGAACAACTTCGGCATCGACGTAAGTTACAATCCCGTGGGTACGAGAAACAACCACCATTCCTGAGTCACGGGCTGCTTGGGCTTCTAGCCCAGTTCCTACCAAGGGTCGCTCAGGACGCAATAGAGGTACAGCCTGACGCTGCATATTAGAACCCATTAAAGCACGGTTAGCATCATCATGTTCGAGGAAGGGAATTAAACTAGTCGCTACAGAAACAATCTGTACAGGAGAAATAGCTACATAATCGACCTCATCTGGATCGCAGGTAGAAAATTCCTGGCGATATCTAATCGCAATGGTTTCGCCCAGAATATAACCATCGTCATTGGTTGCTACATCTCCTGGCGCAACTCTCATGTCATCTTCTTCATCAGCAGTAAGATAAACGACATCTTCATTTCGCAATACGCGACCGTCTTCTACTCGATAATAAGGAGTGGCAATAAAGCCATAGGGATTGACTCGCGCATAGGTTGCTAGAGAACCAATCAAACCAGCGTTAGGTCCTTCGGGAGTTTCTACAGGACAAATACGACCATACTGGGTAGGGTGAATATCCCGAACCGCAAAACCAGCTCTTTCTCGAGTAAGACCACCAGGTCCCAAAGCTGAGAGACGGCGTTTGTGGGTCAATTCTGCCAAAGGATTAGTTTGATCCATGAACTGAGATAGCTGAGACGAACCAAAAAATTCTTTGATCGCTGCCACTAAAGGTTTGGGGTTGACCAGTGCTGCTGGTGTTAAGCTGTTAGCTTCACTTACCGTCATCCGTTCACGAATTATTCTTTCTAAACGATTTAAACCTACTCGAACTTGGTTCTGTAATAGCTCGCCTACAGAACGAACACGACGATTGCCTAAATGGTCGATATCATCGGTGCTACCTCCATCAAACTCTAGGTTAATTAAATAAGCAACCGCTGCCAAAATATCAGTAGTAGTCAGTACTCTAGTGGTATCGGGAACAGTGAGACGTAACTTTTTATTAATTTTATAACGACCGACTCGACCTAAGTCATAGCGTTTAGAATCGAAGAAGCGAGACTCCAGCAATTGCTGTCCACCACTTACTGTGGGAGGTTCGCCAGGACGTAATTTGCGATATAGCTCTAGTAAAGCTTCTTCTTCGCTTGGATTACCTTCTTTGTCTAAAGTTTTTTGGTAGAAGTCGGGATGGCGAATCCCATCCATAATTTCGTTATCACTCAAGCCAATTGCTTTGAGCAAGACCTGAGCTGAGAGTTTACGGGTTTTATCAATTCTGACCCAAACTAAACCGTTTTTGTCGGTTTCAAACTTCAGCCACGCGCCACGGTTAGGAATTAAGGAAGCAGAATAAGTACGGCGACCATTTTTATCGGTTTCTGCCTTGTAATATACACCTGGAGAGCGTACGATCTGGTTGACAATTACCCGTTCTGCACCGTTAATAATGAAAGTTCCGCGATCGGTCATCAAGGGAAGATCTCCCACAAAAACCTCCATTTCTTTAATTTCGCCACTTTCTTTGTCGATTAGACGGGTAGGAACGTATACCTGAACGTTATAAGTACTGTCGCGGCGTTTTGCCTCTTCCATTGAGTACTTAGGTTCTTTAAGCCGATAGTTCTCGCCCATAAAATGCAGCTCAAACTTACCTGTATAGTCGGTGATGGGAGAAAAACTGTTGAGTTCTTCAATCAACCCTTCTTCGAGAAACCAACGGAAGCTGGAGCGTTGAATTTCAATTAAGTCTGGTAGCAAATTGTAAGTAAGATTAGTCATGAAGATGATAGCTTTTGTACTTAATGTTTTAGTTTTTCGGCTCGAAAATAAACAAGAAACTAGGGTTAAGAAAAACTTGGTTGATTATTTACTTTTTAATTTAATGTCAAATAAACGACAGGCATTAGCCGTAGTCTGAGCGGCAATTGTTTCAAGAGATGTCAGACGCAGTTGAGCAAGCTGTTTGGCTATTTGCAGCACATAAGAGGGCTCGTTTGTTTTGCCTCTATGGGGCACAGGAGCCAGAAAAGGACAGTCGGTTTCGATTAATAGGCGATCGCTGGGAACTGTTTTAGCTGCTGCTTGAACCTGCTTGGCATTTTTAAAGGTGACAATTCCACTGTAGCTAATGTAAAAACCCAGATCTAAAAACCATTTGGTTTCTACTTCATTGCCTCCCCAACAGTGCATTACTCCCTTGACTGAACCTTCGCGCTGACAAAAATCAGTTAGTACTTCTTTCAACTGTGCCGCTGCATCCCGACAGTGAATAATCACTGGTTTATCGAGTTCTTTAGCTATTTTTAATTGTTCTTGTAAGGCTAAAATTTGTTCTGCTTGATTATCGGCTTTATAAAAGTCTAACCCTGTTTCCCCAATAGCTACTACCCGAATATCCGAAGCGGCTAAAGCCTTAATCTCTTTAGCAGTAATATCTTGCCATTTGCCAACGTCCAAAGGATGCAAACCAACTGCAAACGACAATTCAGGGAAACGATCCGCAATGGATTGTATTCCCTGAAATTCCTTCGGTTCTACACAAGAATGTATTAAATGAACTACACCTGCTTCCTGCCAACGTTGCTTTAACGAGCTTAAATTCCCTTGAAAAACATCAAAGTTGATGTGAACATGGGTATCTATTAACTGCATCTATACTTGGTATATTGCTGATTATTTTAATTGTTATTTATCTTGGTAGAGTTAATCTAACAACCAAGACAAATTTAAGTTCGATTGGGGTGGTTTAACCCACCAATTGTCTATTTAAGCAGCCGTTGCCTTTTGCAAAACTCTAGCTATGCGAGATTTTTTCCTCGCTCCATTGTTTTTGTGAAGAACTTTACGCTTAACTGCTTTGTCAATTTTGCTATAGGCTGCCGACATAGTCTGCTTTATAGTTTCCATATTTTCAGGAGTAGGTTCGGCTGTATAAGTTTCTACTGCACCAAAATAATTTTTAGTCAAAGTTCTGAGTGCAGACTTATATGCTTTATTGCGCAAGCGATTGCGCTCTGCTGTTTTGATACGTTTGATTGCCGATTTAGAGTTAGCCACAGTTTTTAAACAGAAGTATTTGCTTTATTTGTCTTGTAAGTAATTCTGGAAATAAATATAGAATTGGATTTTACAGTATAGCAACTATTGAGCATCAGTGTCAAGGAAATAAAAATACTTAGTTGGGCAGAACTTATCAAAAAGGTTGACCTAACCAAGATAGGCTTACCAAGACAAATAGATTCACGTTAAGCTAGAAATGTAGTGATTTTCTTACTGTAAAGATTTATATAATAAATTGAAAATCAGAGATTAATCTGTAGTGTTGCGGTGTAACCCGACAAATTTTACTAAGTTGGCGGGATGTGCAGCAAAACAAAACGGTGAAGCCTGATGGGCGGAGCGTAACAGTTAGATGTGGATTCAATGTGGTTTATTAAAAAGCTGCACTGAAATAATCTCTTTAACCATGTAAGCACTAACTTATATTGTAATGGTTATCGACCTTAAGCAAGCTTTAGCTGTATGTAGTTCTTTCTCTGATTAATAGTAAAATCTCACTTTTGTGTAATTGCTCAAATGGATATGGGGATCTCGATGCTGCGAATAATTGATCGGCAAACTGAGGCACAAACAGAATTAAAGCGTATCGGCGATCGCAACAATGGTGATGACATTCAGCCTCAAGAAAATGTCGTTAGAGAAATTGTTGCCAACGTTAAAAAAAATGGCGATCGCGCTTTACTAGAATACACTGAAAAGTTTGATCGACAGATTTACACTGCCGACCAATTGCGAGTCAGAGGTTCAGAATTAGATGCTGCTTATCAGCAGGTATCTAAAGATTTACTCCGTGCTATCCAGGTAGCCTGTCAAAAAATAGAGGCTTTTCATCGTCAGCGAGTCCCCAAATCTTGGGTGCAGTTTGAAGAAGATGATGTGGTGTTAGGAAAACGCTATACTCCCATAGATCGAGCAGGGCTTTATGTCCCTGGTGGACGAGCATCTTATCCCAGCACGGTATTAATGAATGCTATCCCAGCTAAAGTAGCCAAAGTTCCACGAATTGTGATGGTTACGCCACCTGGTCAACACGGCAAAATTAATCCTGCGGTATTGGTCGCAGCACAAGAAGCTGGAGTTGAAGAAATTTATCGGGTCGGGGGCGCGCAAGCGGTAAGCGCTTTAGCTTATGGAACCGAAACCATCCCCAAGGTAGACGTAATTACGGGACCTGGCAATATCTACGTTACTTTGGCTAAAAAAATGGTTTACGGCACAGTTGGCATTGATTCTTTAGCAGGACCTTCAGAAGTATTAATTATTGCTGATGAACAGGCTAATCCAGTTTATGTTGCTGCCGATTTATTAGCTCAAGCAGAACATGACCCCATGGCAGCAGCCATCTTATTAACCACTAGTAACGATCTAGCCCAACAGGTACAGCAAGAAGTTACCAGACAGCTAGCCAATCATCCACGCAAAATTCTAACTGAAAAAGCGATCGCTAATTACGGTCTAATAGTAGTAGTAGATTCTTTAGAAGAAGCAGCTGAACTATCTAATTTATTTGCACCAGAACATCTTGAATTAGAGATAGTAGAACCCTGGGACTTAATTGAGAAAATTCGTCATGCAGGAGCAATTTTTCTGGGTAACTCTACCCCAGAAGCAACTGGAGATTATTTGGCAGGACCAAATCATACGCTACCTACTTCAGGAGCAGCTCGTTATGCTTCAGCATTGGGAGTAGAAACCTTTATGAAGCATTCAAGCTTAATTCAGTATTCTCCTGTAGCCCTCAAGAAAATGTCTAGTACCATTCAAATTTTGGCTCAGGCAGAAGGATTACCTTCCCATGGTGATTCGGTAAAATTTAGAACTGAGTAAATAACCTACAACAGATGAGGATTCTCTCTTTGCTCGGCAGGTCAAGATTGGTAATTTACTTTGGATGTAGGCTAACTCGGTTGAATAGCATCTATCAGGCAAATTTACCATCAATATCTTTAATAAAAGTTAAGTTACGCCCGAATCCGATCATTATTGTTATTAGCCGAAATAAATCTGTTATAATTCAAAATCGATAAGCTCGTGGAGAGGTGGCTGAGCGGTTGAAAGCGGCTCCCTGCTAAGGAGTTATGGGGTGTAAACTTCATCGGGGGTTCGAATCCCCCCCTCTCCGTACTAATAAAAAATGTTTTCTTAAGCTTTTTTCTCAGAACTGTGCGGAATATTTCTAATTTTTCGAGTACAATTCCAATCTATTAAACTGGATTGGAATAAAGCCGCAACTTTGAATATGAAGCGTTTGAATTTGTTATTTTCCCCAAGCGATCGCCCCAAGAGCAATGAATACCGCTCTAACTCAAATCTGATGCTGGCTCTAATGTCTTTAAGTGTCGGCGTATTACTCACTTCTTGCCAGGGAGGAGATTCGGCTGGCAACGGTCTTAAACTGGGTATTTTAGCTCCAACTACGGGAGATCTTTCTTCTATTGGACAAAACTGGCCCGCAGCCGTTCAGCTCAGCGTAGACACAATTAATGAATGTGGTGGAGTCAATGAAGCTCAAGTTAGTTTAATTGCAGAAGACGATCAAACAGATCCTAGTGCTGGTAGTAGTGCTATGACCAAACTCGCTGAAGTAGACAGGGTAGCAGGAGTTGTAGGATCATTTGCCAGCAGCGTTTCTGGTGCAGCAGTTGATGTGGCAGTTCGCAATAAGGTAATGATGGTGTCTCCTGGTAGCACTAGCCCCGTATTTACCGAGCGGGCGAAAAATGGCGAATTTGATGGTTATTGGGCGCGCACTGCTCCACCAGATACATACCAATCTGAAGCACTAGCAGCACTAGCAAAAAAACAGGGCTTTAAAAATGTTTCTACTGTTGCCATTAACAATGATTATGGTGTGGGATTTGAGAAACAGTTCATTGATGCCTTTAAAAAAACAGGAGGCAATATTATGGGCAAAGCAGTACGTTACGACCCTAAAGCAGCGACTTTAGATAGCGAAGCGAAAGCAGCTTTTGAGAGTAAACCTGATGCTGTAGCAGCCGTTTTATATGCCGAGACTGGCAGTGTATTGCTAAAATCTGCTTTTGAACAAGGATTGGCCGATGGAGTGACTGTCTTGCTAACGGACGGGGTTTACTCCGATGATTTTGTGCAACAGGTAGGCAAAACGGCTGACGGCAAATCAATTATCGCTGGAGCATTAGGGACTGTACCAGGGGCTGACGGCAAGGCTTTAAAACAGTTTACGGCGTTGTGGAATGAAAAAACGGGCAAAGAGTTGACTGCTTATGTTCCTCACAACTGGGATGCAGCAGTTCTGATGATGTTGGCAGCCGAAGCAAGTGACGCTAATACAGGAGAAGGAATAAAAAGCAAAATATTAGAGGTGGCAAACGCTCCAGGGACAGAAGTTACCGATGCTTGCAAGGCAATGGAACTTGTCCGCAATGGGGAAGATATTAATTTTCAGGGAGCCAGCGGGAATGTTGATATTGACAAGAATGGCGACGTGGTAGGCAGTTATGATGTTTGGCAAGTAGCAGAGGATGGAACTTTGAGCATAATTGACAAGCTTAACCCTGGTGGTAGTAATTAATCTCGCTTAGTGATGACGGTTTTAATTTACTTAAATCATTTAAAGCTATAGTCAACAAAGCAAAAGATTCTCGCTCTTGCAAACTAACCCTAAATCGAACTAAGCTAAATGAAGATAAGGGAAAAGATATATCAGATATATCATTACGCTCTGTATTTTTTGTGCATCTCTAATAAATAGCCCTAATCTAAAATTATTGCTGTTCTACGTAAATTCGTTCACAGAAGCACATTCTTTAAAACGAACACCATAAACTATGATGTTAAAACAAGTTATTTCCCAAATCAAAAAAATCTTTCCAGCACCTGAAGTTCATGCTCATTGCGATGGTCCTTGCGGTGTTTACGACCCTGCTTCAGCACGTATTACGGCTGAAGCGGTAGTTTCCCTGACCAAAAAGATCGTGGATTTAGAAGTTCCTGCTGCTGATGATAAAGCTGCAAATATTGCTTATCAAAACACTCTATCTCGCTATGTTGCGATTAAGGAAGAACAAGCTCAAAAAACTAAAGAGGATTTGTTAATTCTTTGGACAGACTATTTTAAGCCTGTACATTTAGAGCAATATCCCGATCTTCATGATACTTTTTGGAAAGCTGCTAAACTCTGCTCTGCTTGTAAAGTAGAAGTTAGTGTTGAACACGCTAATGAACTGATGGAAGCGATTCAGAAAATTCATGAGATGTTTTGGACAACCAAAGGACGTGACGTTAGCTTTATAAAAGCCAGCTAGTTAGGAATTAATTTAAGACTAAAAACTAGTATTTTTTAAGGGTGAGTTAGCTATATCTGGCTCGCCTTTTTGGATCTTAGTTTTGAGTCAATTCTCGACCGTAGAATAGACGCTGGTTCCAAGAATGAATTGACTAATTTTTTTGTTGATAATTCCTGAAAATAATGTATGATTATATATTTGGAGATATTCGTAATTGCAATCTAGAGAGGAAATAGTATATGTCTCGCTATAGAGGTCCGCGCTTGCGGATCGTTCGCCGTTTAGGAGATTTACCAGGCTTAACTAGAAAGAGTGCGCGTAAGGCTTATCCACCAGGACAACATGGTCAAAACCGTCGCAAACGCTCTGAATACGCTATTCGTTTGGAAGAAAAGCAAAAGCTGCGTTTTAACTACGGAATTACTGAAAAACAGCTAGTGCGTTATGTCCGTAAAGCTCGTCGAGTAGCTGGTTCTACAGGGCAAACTCTGTTAGAAATGCTGGAGATGCGTTTGGACAATACCATCTTCCGTCTAGGGATGGCTGGTACTATTCCCGCAGCACGTCAGCTAGTCAACCATGGACACATTACGGTAAACGATCGCGTGGTCGATGTTGCCAGTTATCAGTGTCGCCCTGGAGACTTAGTGAAAGTCAGAGATCGCGATCGCTCTCGTAAATTAGTCGAAACCAACATGGAATATCCAGGGTTGGCAAATTTACCCAGTCACCTTGAGTTTGATAAAAATGCTTTAACAGGTAAAGTCAATGGCGTGATCGAGCGTGAATGGATCGCCTTACAGGTAAATGAATTACTCGTTGTTGAGTACTATTCACGGATGGCGTAATTGTTGTTTTGGGTTGGTTTCGTGGATAAGTAAGCTGTAAGCTTTTAAATTTAAACGAAACTAGCACCAAATATTGCCTCATGCTTAAGCTTTTCCGCCTTGATACGCGAAAAAGTTATCCGCCAATTTGGGACATGGTACGAGTGTAAGTTCCATCAGTACCAGAGTCCCTGTCTTTGAAGTTGATTTCCGATTTAAGCAGTAATAGCTGATTAACTTGAGTTTGTAATTGAACCAGGTCTGCACCGCTACGCAGAGCGGTTTTAAGGTCAATCTGACCAGTTTCGTTAAGTAGACAAGGCCGTAACCAGCCATCTGCTGATAATCTAATTCGGTTACAGCGATCGCAAAAACATTCGGACATCTGTGAGATAAAGCCCAATGTCCCTTTGGCACCAGGAATTTGAAACACATCCGCAGGACCATTGCCTTTAATATTAGATTCAACTAAACCCCATTTTTGGCGAATTTGGCGACGCAACTGTTCAGAATCAATCCATGCCTTATTGCCGAACAATTCAGGATTGCCAATCGGCATAAACTCTATAAACCGAATGTGCCATTGACGTTCAAGGCTTAATTGGGCCAAGTCCAACACCTCAGTATCGTTTATCCCAGGAATTACCACCACATTAAGCTTGAGCGGATCGAATCCCACCTGATGAGCAGCCAGTATTCCCGACCAGGTTTGCTGCCAGCGACTCCGTCCTTTATTGCCGATGATTTGATCGAAAGTCTTTGGGTTTAGAGAATCTAGGCTGATATTGATGCGTCTCAGCCCAGCTTCATAAAGTGGCTGGGCTAAATCAGCTAGTAAAAAAGCATTGGTAGTTAAAGCAAGATCTTCGGTTTCTGGCAGCCGAGCAATATCTTTAACCAAATCTACCAAATTTTGACGCAGTAAAGGCTCTCCTCCAGTCAGACGAAACTTAGTAAAGCCCAAAGGAATAAAAACATCTCGCACTAAGGTGAGAATTTCTTGATTAGTTAATAATTCTTGGTTAAAAACATAATTTAGCTTCGTTCCCTCTGGCATACAGTATTGGCAACGAAAATTACATTTATCAATTAAACTGATGCGTAGATAGTCTATTTTAGGCATTAAGTAGATCGATATAAATCAAGTTAAACGCTTAAAAAAACTAATAGCTAAAATCAATAAATCTCAACGCTGCTAATTTACATCAAGCGTATATTAAGAATAAGATGATTTTTTCAAAACAAGCAATAATATCATTTTAACAATGAACTTTAATGAAGAGTTTTCTCTCCTGTTGCGTGCCTGTTATCCCTTAATTTATCTACCTACTAACGAAGAAGAAAGAGCTGAAAAAGCGATCGCCATGGCTACAGAAAAGCTAGGCAGGCGTAATATTTACATTTGGGACTTTGTTAACGGTTATCAGGAAAATCCGAATAATGTCGGTTTTGGTAAGCGTAATCCTTTACAGGCATTAGAATTTATTACCAGAATGCCTAAGAGCGCAGGAGGGGTGTTTATACTACGAGATTTCCAGCGTTTTTTAGAAGATATTGCAGTTTCTCGGGAATTGCGTAATTTGGCGCGAATTTTGAAGTCTCAGCCCAAAAATATTATTATTATTGCTCCTAAAGTTCAGATTCCAGAAGAGTTAACGGAAATTATCACCGTAGTTGAAT
Organism: Coleofasciculaceae cyanobacterium; assembly: GCA_036703275.1. Classification (NCBI taxonomy): domain Bacteria; kingdom Bacillati; phylum Cyanobacteriota; class Cyanophyceae; order Coleofasciculales; family Coleofasciculaceae; species Coleofasciculaceae cyanobacterium. The sequence continues at coordinate 282,555 of DATNPK010000089.1, forward strand.
TTGCCTTACCTACCGTCCCAGAAATAAAAACCGAGATCGAACGTCTAATTTCGGCAACGGGTCAAAATCTAGCCGAACAACTATTAGATGAATTAGTTAGAGCAGCTCAAGGATTATCTTTAGAAAGAATTAGAAGAGTTTTAACTAGAGCGATCGCCAGTAACGGTCAGCTCGAACCAGACGATGTAGAATTGATCCTCGAAGAAAAACGCTCCTCAATTCGTCAGACACAGATTTTGGACTATTATCCTGCAACTGAGCAAATTTCTGATATCGGCGGTTTAGACAACCTCAAAAGCTGGTTACTCAGACGTGGTGGAGCATTTAGTGAACAGGCTAGAGCCTACGGCTTACCAAACCCGCGTGGACTATTGCTGGTGGGAATACAGGGAACAGGTAAATCTTTGACTGCCAAAGCTATCGCCCATCATTGGCATCTACCTTTATTACGATTAGATGTAGGACGTTTATTTGCTGGTTTAGTCGGAGAGTCAGAATCTCGTACCCGCCAAACTATTGAATTAGCCGAAGCTCTTGCCCCTTGCATTCTGTGGATCGATGAAATTGATAAAGGGTTTGCCGGAATAGATGGAAAGGGAGATTCAGGGACTACCAGCCGTGTTTTTGGGACGTTTATTTCCTGGTTAGCAGAGAAGAAAACCCCTGTATTTGTTGTAGCGACAGCCAATAATATTCGTGCTTTACCGCCAGAAATGCTGCGCAAAGGCAGGTTTGACGAAATCTTTTTTGTTGGGTTACCCGATCAAACCGAACGAGAAGCTATTTTTAAGGTTCATTTAGCAAAATTGCGTCCCCATAATCTGGGCAATTATAATGCTAAGCGGTTAGCATATGAAACACCAGAATTTTCTGGGGCAGAGATCGAGCAAACTATCATTGAAGCAATGCATATTGGCTTTAGTCAAAATCGTGACTTTACCACAGATGATATTTTAGAGGCTGCTAGTCAAATAATTCCGTTAGCAAAAACTGCCCAAGAGCAAATTGAATTCCTCCAAAACTGGGTAGCAGCAGGAAAAGCTCGTCTGGCTTCCAAAAATAATGATTTAAGCGATCGCATTCAAAGTCAACTTAATTAGCGGATGACTAAATCTATTTTTCTCAAACGTCTGTCAGCTACTGTTCAGTTTATTTTAGGCTTCGTTTTGGGCGTTAGTCTAATTGCGGGAATATCTGGAGCAGCATTGTTTGCTTATTATAAAAAGATGTCCATTCTGCCCAAAAAACCAGTTTTCTCTAGAACAACAGTACCACAAAAGTCAGCATCAAACCCAATAGAACCTTCAACTACGATTGAACCTTTAGAGTCAACTACTGTTGAAGATGAAGTAGAAGAACCTGAAGCAGCTTCTGAAGAGCCTGAGTCACAGGCTGCCGCTGAATCAGAACTTCCTCCCGATGCCTATCGTGCCGTTGTTACCTGGCCTGAAGGTTTAAGTCTGAGAGCCGAACCGAGTACGAATGCAGATAAAGTTGGCGGTATTGAGGCTAAAACAAGTATTATCATCCTCGAAGATTCTGCTGATGGAAAATGGCAAAAGGTGAGACTACCGTTGAGTAATCAGGAAGGCTGGGTCAAAGGGGGCAATACCAAACGAACTTCTGATTAAACACTTTGGTTGAGACTTGACGATTTGCCGTAACTTTTCTGTACTATTTATTAAAAGCTATTATGGTTGTTAATATTGTCACAAAACTACGTACTTTTGACGAGAATATTTGTAACTAGACCCAAGGCAGATGTATGCTGAATAAATATATATATTATCTATAAAGTTTAATAATCAACTGGAGATTGGCATTTTGGAAACACACGAATTTGATGTTGTTATTATTGGAGGAGGGCCAGCGGGCTGCACCTGTGCGCTTTATACATCAAGGGCCAATCTCAAAACCGTTATTCTAGACAAGAATCCTGCGGTGGGGGCGTTGGCTATTACCCACCAGATTGCTAACTATCCTGGAGTAACAGGTGAGATCAGTGGAGAAGAATTGCTTGAGAGTATGAGAAATCAAGCAGTGGAATACGGTACTTCCTATCAACGCGCTCAGGTTTTCGGCATTGATGTTAGTGGCGAAATGAAGAAAGTTTACACTCCAGAAGGTACTTTTACCGCTAGAGCTTTAGTACTGGCAACTGGCGCAATGGGACGTAGCGGAGCTTCTTTTGAAGGAGAATCAGAATTTCTCGGTCGTGGGGTGAGCTACTGTGCTACCTGTGATGGAGCGTTTTATCGCGATCGCGAAGTGGCGGTAGTTGGCTTAAATCAAGAAGCAGTAGAGGAAGCCCAGTTTCTAACTAAATTTGCTTCTAAAGTTCACTGGATTACTTTCAAAGATCCTCATAAGGAAGATTACCATGCTCAAGACTTACTGAGTATGTCTAATGTTAAGCACTGGCGACGCTCGCGTTTAGCAGCTATTGAAGGTAATGACGCGGGAGTAACAGGAGTTAAACTAAAAAGCAAAGATGCCAGCGAACCTCTATCTTTACAATTAGAAGGAGTTTTTGTCTACCAAAATGGTTCTAAACCAATTACAGATTTTGCTGGAGATCAGGTGGAATATAATCCTGATGGCGGTGTTAAAGTAGATGATGCGATGTCTACAAGTGTCCCTGGGGTATGGGCGATCGGCGATATTCGCAACACTCCTTATAAGCAAGCAGTTGTAGCCGCGGGAGACGGCTGTATTGCTGCGATGTCTATCGATCGTTATCTAAATCATCGCAAATCGATTAAACCTGACTGGGATCATTCTTAGATATTGATTAAAAGCGATGGCTTTTTTAAAGCAAAATTATCAGTATTATAAAATACCGCACCTGGTTTTTAATCATACCATCGCTCAAAAGTAATCAAAGATTTAGTAGTGGACTGATCCGCCTAATATGTGGCTGTAGAAAAGTCTCTTAAAGGATATGCCCGTGCATAATTAGCTGAGTCTTCGACTTGCTACGCGATATGCCCTAAAGGACTAGCTTCGCGTCGCGGAGCGGTATGCTAAAGCACTAGCTTCGCGTCGTCCTTTAGGACACGAAGTTAGTTATACACGGGCAATCGCGTCCTCCGCAATCCCGTCTTCTGCGTCTTACAGATGAACACAACTTTTTAGTATGTAACCTGAGTTCTGGAAAAGAAAGTAGCAATTAAACAAAATTGTCCTATCTTTTATACGTAGTGCTATGAGACAAAAAATTAGACCCTGATTTTCTCAGAGTCGTAACAAGTCATCTTGCACAAAATTCAAGTTCAATTATTTGACAGTTCATTAATTCTTGAGCGTACCTAATCAGAAAAACCTGGTTTATTTTTCAATTTCTGGCACAATATCAGGACGTTCTTTACCTTCCCAACCAGGGGGACGTTTAGAATTATACCAGGCAATTGAACCAATAGTTACAGCAGCAACAAAGCCTAATCCCAGTACAGCAGTTGCAGCATAGGGAAAGTGAGGTTCATTACTTGCGACTTGCAATAAAAGATTCATAAACTTTTTCCATTTTATTTGAATTACTGACAAACTTATCTTGTGAACGGTATGCTATACATCTCTCTTGCTACAGATAAACTATCAACCAAAGGATAGATTTCATAGTATAGTTTTGCCTCAAGAATCAAATTATGGCGATCGCTTTAAAATTTCTCCAATTGTTTTAATTGTCCATTTGCTCTTGCAAATAAGTCTGTAGTAAACTATCGAGCTTATCTTCGGGACAACATTGAATCAAAGCTTCAAACGCTTCATATAGTTTAGCCGCACTATCACCTAAGATTGGAGTAATTCCCCAAACATCTTCAACCCACTGTTGCGGGGGCTGATCGTCGAAGATCATGCGTTCTAATAATTGTTTAGCTTCAGCTTTGGAAAGAGACATAGTTACTATTATCCAAATCAACAATATTTCATTATTAAGCATCTTCGGTTGATAAGCTTAGAAAATATCTTTTACGAACTTTAAAAATGCTTAATACTCTTAGTTGGTCTAATCCTTGGACGATCGCCTTATCCTTAAACACTATTTTATTAGCGATCGCTTTTATTAGTCCGAAAAAACTTTTAACTCCTATAGGCAATATAAATGGCGCGATCCTGGGAATATTAGTTTGGGGAACTTTAGGCTGGCGTGGCTATTTAATCGTAATGCTATTTTTCCTATTAGGTTCTGGATTAACTTTTGTCGCTATTGAGCAAAAAGAAGCGGAAGGAATTGCTGAAGAACGTTCGGGAATGAGAGGTGCAGGCAATGTCTGGAGTTCGGCACTAACCGCCACTAGCTGTGCGATCGCTACTTTATTTTTTCCTTCTCCAATCAAAGAATTATTTGTCTTGGGCTATGTTGCCAGTTTTTGTACTAAGCTTTCGGATACTACTGCCAGTGAAGTGGGAAAAGCCTACGGTAAAACAACTTATCTCATTACAACACTTAAACCTGTTCCTAGAGGGACAGAAGGGGCAGTAAGCTTAGAAGGAACTATTGCAGGAGCTTTAGCTTCAGTTGTTTTAGCCGTTATTGCTTGGGCAATTGGCATGATTAACCCAATCGGAATCATTTGGTGTGTAATTGCTGCCTTTATTGCTACTACTATCGAAAGCTTAGTTGGTGCAACCTTAGAATCTCGATTTACCTGGCTGACTAACGATCTTGTTAATTTTCTTAATACCGTAATCGGTGCGATCGCTGCTATTTTTCTATCCCTAATAACTGCTTCTATTTAAATTAAAATATTTAAAAACTTTTAATCTATCCAATTAAATAATCAACACCCAAAAGAAAAATCATCTGCGTTCTTGATGCAGTCGCTCTTTGTAGGTTTCCTACAAAGAGCGACTGCATCGCTTTATCTGTGTTCATTACTTGCAACGCGAAAGACGGACGCGAAGCTAATCATGCACGGGCAAAGCTAATCATGCACGGGCATATCCTTTAAGGGATATATTTATTCTTCCCATCCAAATTAGGAAAAAAAACAATTCTCCATCATTGCCTCGTGCAGCAATTTTTTATATTTTGCTGAACTAATAATATAAGAGCCAAAACGTTCCAAGTGAGAATTTTGCAGTTGAGCATCAAACAGCAAATACTGCTTTTTGCGTAAATGCTCGACTAGTTTCACCATTGCCACTTTAGAACCTTCGGTAATACGATAAAACATTGATTCACCAATAAAAGCACCTTTAATCGCGATCCCTAATATTCCTCCCGCTAATTCATCTCCCTGCCAGGTTTCAAAACTGTGTGCCCACCCTGCCTCATGTAAAGCAAGATATATATCCATTAATTCTTCAGAAATCCAGGTGCGATCGCGATCGGCACAGCCTTCACAAACTGCTTGAAAATCACGGTCGATCGCCACTGTAAACTTTTCCTGGTTAAGTACTCTTTGTAAAGATTTCGGATAGCGGAAACGCTCGTCCAAGGGAATTAAGGTACGCTGGCGACTAGAGTACCAGTCCAATTCATCATCCTCTGACATTAAAAAGTAGCCTTGACTATATCCTTCAATAATCGAAGGAATATTAATTTTCATACTTTTACTATTATCTATTTCTAAATAAAGATGTTTAGATTTAAAAAAAACTGTATCAAGTTATCAGTTACCCATAATTAATAATCAATCAATTTAAGACAAATTCAACACAACACAACATAACAAATCACTATGACAGACTCTGCCAAACCGATCGCTCCTGTTACCTTACCCGACGTGCAGCATCCTGAGAAAGAGGAGGAATGGCTCAAGCAATCCTTGCATACTTGGTTGGATGAAGAATTTTTGCCCGAAGCAGTTAACGCCAAAATAGCTCAAAGAGCAGCCAAAATATTTGTTCGTCAACGTATGGAGGGAGAAAATGACCTCGGCTCACTAGTTATTGCCATTATTGCCGAGATGCGGGCTTTTGATTTTAGTCGCAGTTTTTATAGTGAATTCGCCGTTGCTAATGCGGTAAGCGATTTAATTTTGGATAGCCTGGGTATAGATCGTTGCTGTGGTGAATAATTTTTCAATAATTAGTGAACAATGAGCAAATTTACCTGGATGAATGGCTGGAAAAATCGAGCATCAGCAAATATAGATGCTGCAACAAGACGTTTACAAAAATTATTTCCTATCGATCATGTGACCAAAAAAGCTGTTGGCTGGCTAAGCGTCAGTGATGAAAGAGTAGCTGAAATATTAACTACCGTCAGAGAAAAGCTACCAACAACCGAAGCCTTATTAATTGGTAAACCACAGGCAGGTAAAAGTTCGATTGTTCGTGGTTTAACTGGAGTTTCTGCTGAAATAGTGGGACAGGGCTTTCGTCCCCATACTCAAAACACCGAAAGGTATGCTTATCCTTCAGAAGAACTACCGCTCCTTATATTTACAGACACGGTAGGACTAGGAGACATAAATCAAAATACTCAAAAGATTATCGCAGAATTAGAGTCTGAATTAAAGCAACAAACTCAACGTGCCAGAATTTTAATTCTCACCGTCAAAATTAGCGACTTCGCTACCGATACTCTACGGCAGATAGCTAAAGAATTACAACAGAATCATTCAGAGGTTCCTTGTCTGTTGGCAGTTACTTGTCTCCACGAAGTCTATCCCTCAAACGTAACGAATCATCCAGAATATCCACCTGATTATGAAGTAGTCAACCGCGCTTTTGAAGCAATCAAACAAGACTTTGAAGGACTATGCGGTCGCGCTATTCTAATTGATTTTACTTTAGAAGAAGATGGTTATGATCCTACCTTTTTTGGCTTAGAAAGATTAACAGAAGCTTTAGCGGAATTACTTCCCGAAGCCGAATCACGAACCATTTATCAGCTACTCGATAACAATGCTGGCGAAGAATTGGGCAATCTTTATCGTGATACTGCCCGACGTTATTTAGTAGCTTTCTCAACTATGGCTGCAACCTTAGCTGCTGTTCCGTTACCCTTTGCTACTATGCCTGTTTTAACAGCTTTGCAAATCTCGTTAGTCGGATTGTTAGGGAAACTGTACGGACAAACTTTGTCTCCTTCTCAAGCTGGTGGAATAGCAAGCGCGATCGCTGGTGGTTTTTTTGCTCAAGCGATCGGTAGGGAACTAATCAAGTTCATTCCTGGTTTTGGTAGCGTTATCGCAGCATCATGGGCAGCAGCTTATACTTGGTCACTGGGAGAAGGAGCTTGCGTCTATTTTGGCGATTTGATGGGAGGCAAAAAACCTGACCCCAATAAAATACAGTCCGTAATGAAAGAATCTTTCGTCTCCGCTAAAAAACAATTTAAAAATGTTCGGCAGTAGTAATTTAAACTTTTTTCAATCTCTTAAAGTTATACTCTGAACTGTTTTAAGCGCAAAATATCTACCTAGATTCCCAAATAATTTGGCCAAAGGGTTGACAAGGATAAATATATTCCCTATATTGGTAAATGCGCGGTTGAGAGGTAACCCCGAACAACAAGCGGACAGAACCTAGACAATACAATAGTTTGACGG